>DASWFA010000261.1:0-4445 GCA_036394475.1 Binatia bacterium | reverse complement strand
CCCGCCTCGTCTTTTTCCAGGATATTTCCTTCCATCGGATTGGGAAACCGCATGAGCTCCGGCCGCAGGGTGACTTTGACCCGATCGCCGATGGCGAGCGCCCTCAACACTTTCGCCAAGGATTCGAATACCGCCATGGTCCCCTCCTGTAATGCGACGGCGCAGCGGGCGCCTGCCATTACCTTAGCCCTTTTCTCGTTTGATGTCGCGGGGCGGCCTAGAGGCCCTTGATGGCGTCGCGCACCACGGAGGTGTCGAGCAGCGCGCCGGGAGCCAGATTCTTCGCTTCCGGCATGCTTCTCGCGAGATCTTCGAGGATGGTTTTGATCCCGTCTTCGAGCGGATAAGGGACGTCGGGCAGGATCCTCACCTGGCTTTCGAGCGCGGACCGCATGGTCGGCTCATCCGAGGAGCGCACATATTTGGCGAGCACTTTTTCCGCGAACGGCCGATCGTTTTTGATGCGGCGGATCGCCAGGATGGAGGCCCTCATGAACCGCACCACCACGGAGCGGCTCTTTGCCAGGTAACTGTGCGTGGTGCCGTGTCCGGTGAGCAGGTACGGGACTTTGAGGTCCTCCAGATCGAGCAGGATCCGCATCCCGGCTTTCTTAACCACCGGCGTGATCGTCGGCGAAAAGACGGAGAGCGCAATGTCGCCCCGTTGCATCGCCAGCAGCCGATCGCCCTCCAGACCGATTTGAATCATCGTGACGTCGGTCTTCTTAAGCCCCAAATGCTTCAGGGCGTACTCGGCGACGAAATCCGAGGTCGAGCCAAAGCGGCTCACGGCCAGTTTTTTCCCCTTGATGTCTTCGGGTTTTTGAATCTCGGGCTTGGCGCCCAGAGTATAGGCCATCACGTTCTGGAGCCGGCTGATCATAACGACGTCCTTGTTGCCCTGAAGATAGGCGTAGGCCGCCGAGGTGCCCCCGATCAGACCGATGGGACTCTGGCCGGTCAGGAGCAGCTGCACGGCGAGGGAGCCGCCGCGGATCAGCAGCATGCGCACATCCAGGCCCTGCTCGTCGTAATACCCCGCGTCTTTCCCGATCCAGAGAGTCAGCATGTTGGCGTTGGTGGCCGAGTAGGTCACGGGCAGGACGAGCTTGTCCTCGGCGTGAAGGTCGGCGGCTCGGGTGAAAACGAGCGCGGCGAATAATAAAATCAGAGCTTTTTTCATGAGCAGCTCATTCCGAAGAAAATATTTTCCCCTCGACCTTAATCCGGTTCGAGATTCTTTGTCAAACAACCGCGCCGCATCCAAGCTTGACAGAACGCCTCGATCGCGTGCTATAGGAAGAACGAGGAGGAGATATTGTGATCACCGATAGAGCCGGCCGCGATCATTTCGTCATCGACCAACACGTGCATGTCGGCATGCGGCCGGCGCGCTCCACGACGGCGTCCGGCTCCTACCTGCCGGACGAGCTGATCGCCAACATGGACGCCAGCGGCGTCGACATGGTGGTGGGTTTTCCCAAGGCCAATTCGCACACGGATTACCGGGTCGAAAACGAGCGCATCCTCGCGGCGATGAAGCGGCATCCGACGCGGATCGTCGCCTTTGCGCGGATCAATCCCTACTTCGGCGCCAAGGCGGTCGCCGACGTTCACGACTATGCGGCGAAAGGGGCGCGGGGCCTCAAAATCCATCCGCTCCGCGATTTCTCGGGCAATCGCGTCAACGATCCCGAATTGATCTTTCCCATCGTCCAAGCGGCCGAGGAGGAAAAGCTCCCGCTCCTCATCCACAGCGGCAACTCCTGGAACTGCGCGCCGGCGCTGATCGCCGATGTCGCGCGCAATTTTCCCAAGGCGAATTTCGTCATCGCCCACTCGGCCGGCTTCGAGGGCCACCAGGAGGCGATCGCGGTCATGCGCCATCAGGATAATTTGTACGTCGACACGGCTTCCAACGGCTATCCCGACATCACCGCCAACGTCGTTCGCGCCGTCGGTCCCGAGCGGGTGATCTACGGCTCGGACCATCCGACGCTGCCTTTCGGATTCGAGATCGGCAAAATCGTCAAGTACGCCGGACTCGATTCCGATCAGCTCGATCTCATCCTCGGCAAAAATCTGGCGCGGCTGATCGGCATCGAGCCGAAACCCTCCGCGCCGAAAACGATGGACGTCATGCGGATCTGAGCGGGTCCGGCCGTTTTCGACCGATGGAGAACGCAACGCATATCGTCGATGCGGATGCTCATGTCCTGGAGTCCGGGGCGACCTGGTCCTACTTGAGCGGGTCGGAGGCGTCCTTCGAGCCGGTCGCGGTCAAGGCGGCAAAAAAGAACGGCCCGGAAGAAGAGTTCTGGCTGCTCGACGGCCTCTTGCTGCCGAAATCGCAGAACATGGGAACGGACACGCCGCGCGAGTCGCGCGAGCTGACCGACGTCGGGGCCAGGCTCCGGCATATGGATCGGCTCGGCGTGGATATCCAGGTGATTTACCCGACGGTTTTTCTCCGCCCCTTCACGCGGCGCCCCGAGGTCGAAGCCGCTCTCTACCGAAGCTACAACCTCTGGATGGCGGATGTCTGGAGACAGGGAAAGGATCGCATCCGCTGGGTCGCGCTCCTGCCGCTGCTGAGCATGGACCAAGCCTTGAACGAACTCCGCTCGGCGCGGGAAAACGGCGCTTGCGGCGTGTTCATGCGCGGCCTGGAAGCCGACCGGCACTTGTGCGATCCCTACTTTTTCCCCCTGTACGAGGCAGCCGGAAATCTGGACCTCGCCGTTTGCGTCCACTCGGGCAGCGGCAGCTTCGCGATGCACGACTATTATCACGGCGAGACCAGTTTTCCGAAATTCAAGCTCTTGAACGTCGCCGCGTTCCACACGCTCCTTTTCAACGGCATTCCGGACATGTTTCCGAAGCTCCGCTTCGGCTTCATCGAGAGCGGCGCGCAGTGGCTGCCGTACGCGATCCGCGATCTGATGCGACGGATCGAAAGACAGAGAGGCAATCCCAAAGGGACCGCCAAGAAGAATCTGCTGGCCGACAATCGATTTTTCGTAACCTGTCAAACCGACGACGATCTCGCCTACATCCTGCCGTACTCCGGCGAGGAAAGCCTGATCATCGGCACCGATTACGGCCACTCCGATGTTTCCGCGGAGATCGACGCGCTGAAAAAGCTTCCACAATTGCCGGGCGTGAGCGCGCGGGTCGCCGAGAAGATTTTGAGCGAGAACGCCAGGCGGCTCTACGGGCTCGGATAACGGGAGCGCCGTGGCTCCCGACATGGCTGCCGGCGGCTTCGCACATCTAGGCGTCGGCACCGACGGGGGAACGTCGATGCGCGAGACTTTAGAGCTGGCGCAAGCGGCGGAACTTCTGGGCTTCCACAGCTTCTGGCTGTCCGAAGGGTATCATTCCAGAAGCGCGATCGTCAGGGCGGCGTTGATCGCGGCCGCGACGCGCCGCATCAAGATCGGTCTCGGCATCTTAAGCCCGCACACCAAACATCCCGCTCTGCTGGCCATGGAAGCCGCTTCTCTCGATGAGGTGGCGCGCGGCAGAGTGATCCTGGGCATCGGCAGGGTCTTGAATGCGCTCCGGAAGCACGCGCTCGACGGCGCCGGCGCGACCCTGGTCGTACAGGAATCGGTCGAGATCATCCGACAAATATTGAGCGGCCGGCTCGTTCAATACGACGGCGGTAGATTCACCCTTCCGCCGCCCGGCAGCCGGCTCGATCTCGAGCCCTGCGCCGATTTGCCGGTCTACGTCGGCGCGACGGGGCCCGCGATGCTCACGCTCGCCGGGCGCTACGCGGACGGCATCGTGTTCAATTATCCCTGCACGCCGGGCTTTATAAAATACGCCATGCGCTTCGTCGAGGAAGGGCTCTCCCTCTCGGGGCGGACGCTGGACAACTTCGCCGTCGCCGCCTACTTACTCGTATCGGTGGACCGGAACGAAAAAAAGGCGCTGGACGCCGCCCGGCGGTTTGTCGCGCAAAAACTGCCGACCCGGCATTCCGAAATGCTGCGCCACGCCGGCGTCACCGCGGCAGAGATCGCCGCGGTGAAGGCAAAAGTCGAAAGGGCCGGCGTGGCGCAGGCCGCGGCGGAGATCGATGACGCCGTGGTGCGGAAAGTCGCGATCGCCGGGACGCCCGCTCGCGTCGTCGAAGGCATCCGGAGTTTCTCCGGCACGGGGCTTACGCTGCCGATCGTTTGGGAAATCATCGGCCCGGACCGCCGGGCAGCGCTCGGCCTGATCGCGGCGGAGGTCGCGCCAAAATTGCGGGATAAACCGCAGAGATGAAAGCGCGCCCCGGCGGCTTTGCTTGATTGACTTGCCGCCGACGCCCCCATAGACTTTGCTCGCCGGAAAGCCGTCCATTCCATCGCGGGGCTGTTTGTCTCTTTTATCCGGCCCGGGAATAAAACAGGCGGGGGAGCGGTCTTCATTTGCACGAACTGCAAGAGCGG
>DASWFA010000260.1:0-1800 GCA_036394475.1 Binatia bacterium | reverse complement strand
CCCGAGCGCTTGAGATCGGCTTTGAGCTGGATAATTTCCTGCACCGGGCCGCTCTTCACCATGACCGGCTCGATCGGCGCGGAGAACGCCTTCTGCCACCGGTCGGGGATCTCGTCGGGCTCGCAGCCGAGGCCGACCGCGACGATGTATTTGGAGCCCGCCATCACGCCGACGGCGACCGGGATGTCGAAGCGCCGCCCCTTGGCGCCGGTGACGTTCTCGAAGAGAAAGCCGCGCCAGTCTTTTTCCGGGAGGCCGCCGCGGTACTGCCAGCGGACGAGAGGGTGCATCTCGGTGTCCTTGTTGATCTCGCGCCGGACGCGGACGAGCAGCCCCGCGCGCTCCAGCGCCTCGATGTGGTCGCGGAGGTCGGCGTAGCCGCGCTCCAGCTTTTTCATTCTTGCCGCGCTTTTTGCCATTCGTTTCCTTTCTTCACTTCTTCAATTTAAAATTCAACACTCAAAATTAAAAATTATTATTTGAGCCCCAGCTCTTTGTTAACCTCACGGCGGAGAGTGAAGTCGAAGACCTGCGACGGCGCCATCGGCTCGGCGAGCTTCAGCACCTGGGCGTCGAGCGTCAGGTATTCCTTGACCTCCTCCTCCGACGGAATGCCCGTGCCGGTGAACGCGGGCTGGGACATGCGGTAGGACTCGAGCGCGGTGGCCGCGTCGACGTTCCATATCTTGGCGAGCATCTGGCTCACCTCTTTCTCGCTCTGCTCGAAGTAGCGGCCGGCGCGCGCCTTGGCGCGGAGCATTTTCCGCACCAGGTCGGGCTTCTCGTGCAGCGTCTTGACGCTGACCGCGAGCCCGTTCTGGATGCTCGGGAACTTGTCGATCGAGCTGTCGAGGATGTTCATCTTGTATTTGTCGCGGCCGAGCAGGACCCACGGCGGGCTGATCGCGGAGACCTGGATCGCGTTGCTGACCAGCGCCTGGAGCTGGCGCGCCTCTTCGCCCGCCTGGATCGTCGTCAGGTCCTTGTCCGGGTCGAGGCCGCCGAGCGCGATCAGCTTCCGCGCCGCGGTGTGCTGGCTGCCGCCGAAAGTCACGATGCCCATGCTCTTGCCCTTGAGCTCCTTGACCGATTTGTATTCGGGCCGGGAGATCAGCCAGAAGAGCGGCCGGCGGAGGCTCACCGAAACGACCCGGAGCGGCGCGCCCCGCTGGATGGCGCGGATGGCGCTGCCGATCGAGCCGACGCCGACCAAGTCGCCGGTGATGCCGGCGGCGATCGCCGCGTTGGCGGACATCTGCACGAGCTCGGCCTCCAGCCCCTGGTCGCGGAAGTAGCCCTTTTCCCGCGCGATGAAATACTCGATCGAGGTGATGCCGCTGCTGGAATAGCTGATGGTCACTTTCTGCAGCGGCGCTTGGGCCAGCGTCACTGTCCACGGCGCCGGCGCGAGAAAAAAAGCGGCGGCGAGCAAGAGTAAGACGGCGAATTTTATTTTCATGTGCGGCCCCGCCGGCTTCGCTCTTCCAGGAAGCCGTCCCATTTCTTTTTCACCTTCGCCTTGAGCTCGGGGCTGGCGCCGGAGACCGCCGGGAACTTGTCGCGCCACTCGTACGGGCGCGTGGCGTCGATCAGCGCGCGCGAGCTGTAGCCCTTCTCCTCGCGCCGGATCGCCGGGTCGAGCGGCCCGCTCCAGCAGCGCTCCAGTATCTCGATCGACCGCGCGGGGTCGCTGCGCGTGCCCATCGCCCACAGCACCTCGTCCGATTTCGTGATGTCGACGTCGTCGTCGACCACGACGACGTAGCGGCCGAGATAGGCGCCGGCGCGGCACTGGCTCGC
>DASWFA010000259.1:0-2062 GCA_036394475.1 Binatia bacterium | reverse complement strand
TGCGGGCGATCGATCAGGGGATGCGCGAAACGGTGGTCGGCACCAAGGAGACCAACAAGGCGGCCGGGCAGCTCATGACCCTCGGCCGCTCGCTCGAGCAATTGGTGAAGAGATTCAGAATCGCCGAGGGGAACCACTACGAGATTTTCGAGACGGCCAAGGACTGAAGATGCAGCCGGGCGATCAAGAGTACAAGCACCTGTTCCAGATTTTCCGTGAAGAATGCGACGAGCACATTCAAAAGCTGAACGACGGCCTGCTGGCGCTGGAGCGCCGGCCGCAGGGCGCGCCGCTGGACGAAATTTTACGCGCCGCCCACAGCCTCAAGGGCGCGGCGCGGATGATGGGCTTCAAGACGCTGGAGACCCTCGCCCATTATCTCGAGACCCTGCTCACCCAGCTCCATCGCGGCGAAAAGCAGATCACGCCGGCGATCCTGCAGGCGCTCTACCGGGATATCGACGCCGTCGGCCAGGGACTCGGCGCGCTGATCGACGGCCGTGAGCCGCCGTCGATCGACGCGCTCGTCGACGAGCTCCGGGTCGCCGCCGGCGAGACGCCGGCGCTCCCGGCCGCCGCCGGGGACGGCGCTCCGGCCGGCCCGAGGACCGCGGGCGGGCAGGCGCCGGCCGCGCGCGACGGCGCCGCGCTCACCAGCATCCGGGTGCAGACCGAGCGGCTGGACCATTTGATCAACCAGACCGGCGAGCTGCTGGCCACCAAGATCGAAGCGCTCGACAATCTCCGCCAGATCGAAGACACGCTGGACGGGCTGGAGGACTGGCGCCGGAAGCTCGTCCGGGAAACCCACGACAGCCTGTCCCTCGACCGCATCGAGAGGATCGGCGAAGACCTCTCCGGCGTCTTCCAGCGCCTCTCGGACAACACGCGGCGGCTGGAGCTCCTGGTCGACGAGATCCACGAAGGCGTGCGCGACCTGCGCCTGCTGCCGCTGTCCACCATCCTGGAGCCTTTTCCGCGCCTGGTCCGCGACCTCGCCCGCGATCTGGAAAAAGAGGCGGAGCTCGCGCTCGAAGGGGCCTCCACCCGCCTGGATAAAAAGATTCTCGAAGAGCTGCGCGAGCCGCTCATCCATCTCGTGCGCAACGCCGTCGACCACGGCATCGAGCCGCCCGACGAGCGCGAGCGCCTGGGCAAGCCGCGCAGCGGCCGGCTCTCCATCGCCGCGCGCCGGGAAGGCACGAAAATTCTCGTCATCGTGAAAGACGACGGCAAGGGGCTCGACCGCGGCGCCATCGCGGCCAAGGCGATCGAAAGGGGCCTGGTCTCGCCCGACGAGATCCGGCGCTGGCCCGACGCCGAGGTCTTCGATCTGATTTTCCGGCCGGGCTTCTCCACCGCCGCGGGAGTGACCGAAGTCTCGGGCCGCGGCATCGGCATGGACGCGGTGGTCGAGCGGCTCGAGCGCCTGAAAGGCTCGATCCTGACCGAATCCCGGGCGGGAGAAGGCGCGACCTTCACGCTGTCGCTGCCGCTCACGCTCTCGACCGCGCACGCGCTGCTGTTCCGCTCGGGCGGAGACGTTTTTTGCCTGCCCACGGACGCGCTGGAGAAAACCCTGCTCCTTTCGGCCGGCGAGATCGCCTCCGTCGAAGGCAAGGCCACGGTCGTCGTCGGCGGGACGCCGCTGGCCTTCGCCTGGCTCGCCGACGTTCTCGGGCTGGCGCGCAGCGAGGAGAAGAACGGCGCGATCCCGGCGCTGCTCCTGCAAAGCCCCAGGGGGAGGGTGGTGTTCGGCGTCGAGGCGCTGCTCGGCGAGGAAGAGATCGTGGTCAAGGCGCTGGGGAGATTTTTCGGCCACATCCCGCAGCTCTCCGGCGGGACGATCCTGGGCAAGGGCGAGATCGCGCTGATTTTGAACCCCAACGACCTGCTGCGCTCGGTCGCGCATCATGTGCGCGCCGCGCCGCCGCCGGCCCCCGCCGCCGCCCGGCCGCCGGCGGCGAAAAAACGGGTGCTGGTCGTGGAAGACACGCTCACCACGCGCACGCTGGAGAAAAACATCCTGGAAGCGGCGGGCTTCGACGTGACCACGGCGGTG
>DASWFA010000258.1:0-2804 GCA_036394475.1 Binatia bacterium | reverse complement strand
CGGCCCGGCGCGCTCTCCACCTCGATAAAGCCTTTGTGGCTGCCGACGATGCCGTAAGCCACGGTCAGGCCGAGGCCGGTGCCGCGGCCGGGCTCTTTCGTGGTGAAAAAGGGGTCGAACACCCGCTCGCGGAGCACGGGGTCGATGCCCTGCCCGGTATCTTCGACGGAGATGGAGACGTATTCTTTTCTGTCGGCGGCTTGAAAGCGTTTTTGGAGCTCGGCGCCGGAGGCTCTTTCGGTCGCCAGCCTGAGCGCGCCGCCGTCGGGCATCGCGTCGCGGGCGTTGACGCAGAGATTGAGCAGCGCCTGGTGCAGCCGGTTCGGGTCGGCCAGGATGGGGGGGAGCGCTGGATCCAGGTCCAGGGAGAGGGCGATGGTTTTGGGAAACGTTTCGCTCAAGAGCTTTGCCAGGCCGCGGACAAAGCCGTTCAAGTCCACGGGCTCGAACTCGATGGCGCCCTTGTGGGCGACGGTCAGGAGCTGCTGGACCAGCGCCGCGCCGCGCTCCGCCGCGTCGCGGATCGCCTGCAGTCCCTCGGACGCGTCGATCGGGCCCCGCGGCGCCTGGGACAGCGTCGAGGCGTATCCCAGGATGATGTTGAGCAGATTGTTGAAATCGTGGGCGATGCCGCCGGCGAGCGTCCCGAGGCTCTCCATTTTCTGGGACTCGAAAAGCTGCTCTTGGAGTTTTTCCCGCTGGGCGACGGTGCGCTCGAGCTCCGCGGTCCGCTCGGCCACGCGCTTTTCCAGGTTTTCCTCGTAGCGCTTGCGCTGGCTGATGTCCTGCACCTCGACCACCGTGCCGACCGGAACGCCGCTCCGGTAGATCGGGCTGGCGGAGCAGAGGGCGTCGAAAAACGTCCCGTTTTTGCGAATGAAAGACTCTTCGAGGTCGCGCACCGTCTGATTCAGCCCCAGAGCCCGGTTGAGGAAGCATTCTTCTACCGGATAGGGCCGGCCGTCTGGGTGCGAATGGTGCAGACGTTCATGCATGAGCCGCCCGATGATCTCTTCGGGCCGGTAGCCGGTCAGCCGCTCCACCGCCGGGTTGGCGTAAGTCACCCGCCCCTCGACGTCGAGCATGACGAGCATCGAGGGGGCGTGGTCGGTGATGGTCTCCAATAATTGGGTCTGGTAGCGGAGCTCCTCGTCGTGGACCTTGAGCCGCTCGGTCGCCGCTTGAAAAGCCCGGGAGACTTCGGCGACTTCCGCGATCGTGCTTTCCTTTTCGGCGGCGGCGGGCGCGCTCCCGGAGAGCGCGCCCGCGGAGCGGGCCAGCGCCGAGACGGGTCCCGCGACCCGGCTGCCGAAAAGGAACGCGAGCCCCACCGCCAGGAGGGCCATCGCCAGCGCGCCCGCGGCCATCGCCGCGGTCGAGCCGCGGAGCGCGCCCTCCACCCCCGCCACCGGAACGCCGGTCGCGATGGTCCAGCCGGAAATCTTCGAGCGGCTGTGCGCCGCGTAAAACATCTGGCCTTCGAGTCCGCGGTTGCGGTACGCGCCTTCCGGCGCCGCGCGGGTCTTCGCGGTGAGCCCGGCCGACGGCGGCTTGCCGACCCACTGGTCGTTGTTGAGCGTGCGCGCGATGATGATGCCGTTCTGGTCGAGCATGGTCATGGTCGCGTCCGGCGCGACCGGATAACTGGAAAGAAATTTGAGCCAGCTCGCCTGGTCGATGACGGCGACCAGGACGTAGGGCTGCAGGGGGTTGGACCCCACGGGAACCATGACGCGCGTCGCGTATTCGCCGCTGACCGGCCCCTTGCTGAGCGGCGCCACGAAGCGGCGGTCCGCTTTTACCATCTCCATGAGAACGGCCTGGTCCAGGCCGCTGGGGGGCAGCGGCATTCCGAACGGCCGGCGCAGGTTGAGCGCCTGCCGGCCGCTCGCGGCATCGATGAGAATGACGTTCCTCCAGGTCGGCTGGGTGGCGCGGGCGCGCTCCGCGTGCTCGTAAAAACGCTGGAGATCGCCCGAGCGCAGGTAAGGGGACTGTCCCAGGACCTCAAGCGCCCGGATGTTGCCGTCGAGCTCGCGGTCGAGCGCGATCGCCATCGCCCGCACGCGGTCGAGAAAGCGGTCGTCGAAGGCGGTTCGCTGCTGGCGCCAGAAGACCCCTGTCATGACGGCGGAAAAGGCGAGAATCGGCAGCACCGCGCCGAGAACCAGGATGACGAGGTGGGAGCGGATCTTCATTGCGATGTCGTTTCTCGGCGGCTGCCGGCTGTTTATCCTCGCGGGTGTTTCATGCGGCCGGATCGGCTCTAAACCGCCAGTCGAGAAGGCTGAGGCTCGACGACGGCGGCGTCGATCTTTTCCAGCAGCTCGTCGGGGAGATAGGGTTTGTGAATGATTTCGACTACGCCCTGGCTGATCATTTCAGACCTGATGTCGGCCTTGATGTAGCCGCTGGTAACGATGGCTTTGATTCCGGGCTGCGCCTGTTTCATTTTGAGAAAGGCCTCCCACCCGTTGAGCCGCGGGAGGCCGAGATCGAGAATGACCGCGGCGATTTCGTCCTTGTGCCGCTGGTGCATCTCCACCGCTTCGACGCCGTCCCGGGCCACCAGGATGCGGTAGCCTTTGGCGCTCAAAAATCCCTCGATCAGCTCCACCTGGCGCTCTTCGTCGTCGACGAGCAGAAGAGTCTCGTGGGCCCGCGCGGCGTCCGGCGCGCGGCTTCTGGCCGGACGCGAAGCCGCCACGGGCTTCCCGTCCACGGGTCGGAGCGGCAGGTAGAGGCGGAACGTCGTCCCCCGGCCGGGCTCGCTGTCCACGTCGACGAAGCCGTCGTGCTCCCGC
>DASWFA010000257.1:0-2229 GCA_036394475.1 Binatia bacterium | reverse complement strand
ACCCGGCGAAGTCCGCGCTGGCGATCTGCCGGGAAGCCCTGGACGAGGCCAAGCGGCAGTTCGCCGACGTCGTGATCCTCGACACCGCCGGGCGGCTCCACATCGACGACGAGCTGATGGACGAGCTCAAAGGGATCACCGACGCGCTCCATCCCCATCATACGCTGCTCATCGCCGACGCCATGACCGGGCAGGACGCCGTCAATCAGGCGGAAGGCTTCAACCGCCGCCTGGAAATCACCGGCATCATCCTGACCAAGATGGACGGCGACGCGCGCGGCGGCGCGGCGCTGTCGATGCGCGAGATCGTCGGCAAGCCGATCCTCTTTTCCGGCGTGGGCGAAAAGCCCGACGCGCTGGAGCCCTTTTATCCCGAGCGGCTGGCGGCGCGCATCCTCGGCATGGGCGACGTGCTCTCGCTGATCGAAAAAAGCCAGCAGGTGTTCGAGGCCAAAGAGGCCGAGCGCGTGCTCAAGCAGGCGCAGAGCAACCGCTTTTCCCTGGAGGACTTCCAGGCGCAGCTTAGGCAGTTGAAGAAGATGGGGCCGATCGGCGACCTCCTGGACATGGTTCCCGGCGCGCGCAAGCTCTCCCAGAAGGTGGACGTGGGGATGGCCGAGAAGGAGTTGAAGCGCGTCGACGCGATCATCAACTCCATGACGATCCAGGAGCGCAAGAACCCGGCGATCTTGAACGGCAGCCGCCGGAAAAGGATCGCCCGGGGGAGCGGCACCACCGTGACGGACGTCAACCGGCTGATCAAGCAGTTCCTGGAAATGAAGAAAATGATGCAGCGCATGAGCCGTGGCGGCATCCGCGGCCTGTTCAATCGGATGCCCATGCCTTTCAACTAAAAAGGAGCGATATGAGCGTCAAGATACGTATGAGCCGCCACGGCGGAAAAAAGAAGCCCTTCTACCGAATCGTCGTGAGCGATTCCCGCTCGCCGCGCGACGGCAAGTTCATCGAGCAGGTCGGGACCTACGACCCGAAAGCCGCCAAAGGCGGAATCAAGCTCAACCGCGAAAAGATGGACTCGTGGATCAAGCGCGGCGCGAAGCCGTCGCAGACCGTTTCCGAGCTGATGAAAAAATCCGCCGCAGGTTAAGAGAAGATTTCGTGAGAGCCTGCTCAAAAAGGTCTCAGCTACAAGGCGCGCGAGAAACGGCGAGCGTTCGAAGCGCGTCCAGAGCAACGCCCGCCTGCGGCGGGCTATGGTAGATGAGCCTTTTTTAGAAGGCGAACGCAGGAGGCGAACGTGAAAGACCTGGTGCAGTATCTGGCAAAAGCCCTGGTCAGCAACCCCGATGCCGTCGACGTGAAGGAGACCCAAGGCGACACCGCCTCGATCCTGGAGCTGAGAGTGGCCAAGGACGACCTCGGCCGCATTATCGGCAAGCAAGGCAGAACCGCCAAATCCATTCGCACGATCCTGAACGCCGCGGCTTCGAAAGCCAACCGCAAGGTCGTTCTGGAGATCGTGGAAGAGAAATAGGCCACGTCGACGCCAACCTCAGTGCCGGAGCGTCTGGTTCCTCTCGGGGAGATCGTCGCCACCCACGGCATCGAGGGCTGGCTCAAGCTCAAGCCGCATAATCCCGCGAGCCCCACGCTCCTTTCCACCCGCGAGATATTTCTCGAAAAGGACGGCGTTCAGACGCCCCTGGTTCTAAAAAGCATCAAGCCGCACAAAAACCTGCTGCTCGTCCTGATCGAAGGCATCGACGGCATCAACCAGGCCGAAAAATGGATCGGCGCGATGTTATCCATCGATGAAGCCGGCCTGCCGCCGCTCGGCGCCAACGAATACTATTACTACCAGGTCGTCGGCCTCGACGTGTACGACACGAAGGGAACCCATCTCGGCAAGATCGCCCGCATCTGGCCCACCGCCGGCGGCGACTTGTACGTCGTCCAGGGCGAAGGCAAAGAGTATTTGATTCCCGTGGTGAAGGAGATCATCGAAAAGATCGACTTCGACGCCGGCAGAGTGATCGTCGACCCGCCGGAGGGATTGTTGGAGTTGTAGTTGATGTCCCCCCTCAAACTCACCCTGCTCCGCTGGGGCTTCTCGCTCCCCTTCGCCGTGATGGGGGTGTACATGTCGCTCGCGGCGCGGCGCGTGTTGTTAAAGAAGCTCGAATGGCGGCGCCGGGGGATTCTCGCCGAAGGCGAGATCGTCGACTTCAAAGCCGAGACCCCGACGAACGAGCCGGCGGGGCACCCCTT
>DASWFA010000256.1:0-1855 GCA_036394475.1 Binatia bacterium | reverse complement strand
CTCTCATCAACATCGCCAACGCCGCCACGATGGACGTCGCCGGCGACAACATCCAGGGGTCGTCGTTCGGTCTCAGCTCGCTGGTGAACCAGGTGGTGGTTTTTCCCACGCCGCTCTGCGCCGGCTACCTGGTGGAGCGCTACGGCATTCTCACGGCGTTCTGGGCGGCGGGCATCTTTATGCTGGCCGGCGCGGCGACGCTCGTGCCGCTGCGGCTGTATAAAGGCAATAGAAAATGAGTTCCGAGTTTTTAGTTTCGAGTTTCGAGCTCAGAACTTGAAGCCTGAAACGCAAGGAGGAATCCTTATGGCAGTTGTGATCGGAACAGGGAATTTTACCTACGAGGTCGCCGAAGGCTGGGGCAGGCTGCCCGACGGCTGGGCCTATAAGGAGGTCGCGGCCGTCGGCGTCGACCGGAAGGATCAGGTCTACGTCTTCACGCGCGGCGACCATCCGGTCGTCGTCTTCGACCGCGAGGGGAATTTTCTCCGCTCGTGGGGCGAGGGGCTGTTCAAGCGGGCGCACGGCGTCACGATGGGTCCCGACGACACGATCTATCTGACCGACGACGGCGACCACACCGTGCGGCGATGCACGCTGGACGGGAAAGTGCTGCTGACGCTCGGCGTCCCGGGGAAGCCCGCCCCCTACCAGAGCGGCGAGCCGTTCAACCGCTGCACCCACGTCGCGCTCTCGCCGAAAAACGAGATCTACGTCTCCGACGGGTACGGCAACTCCCGGGTGCACAAATATTCCCCGGACGGCAAGCCGCTTTTTTCCTGGGGCGAGCCCGGCACCGACCCCGGCCAGTTCAACATCGTGCACAACATCTGCGCCGACCGGGACGGCTATATTTATGTCGCCGATCGGGAAAACCACCGCATCCAGGTCTTCGACGCGAGCGGCAAGTTCGAGGCCCAGTGGCACGACATGCACCGGCCCTGCGCGCTTTACATGGATTCGGGGCCGGACCCGCTCTGCTACCTGGGCGAGCTCGGGCCGGGCATGTCCGTCAACAAAGACTGCCCCAATCTGGGCCCGCGCTTGAGCATCCTGTCGAAGGAGGGAAAACTGCTCGCGCGCCTGGGCGACGTCCGTCCCGGCGAAGCGCCCGGGCAGTTCATCGCGCCGCACGGCCTGGCGCTCGACTCGCGCGGCGATATTTACGTCGGCGAGGTCTCGTGGACGATCGCGGGCCAGCATCTGAAGCCGCCGCGCGAGATGCGGAGCCTGCAGAAATTAATCAAGCGGAGCTGACGCTCCGAGTTTCTGGTTTCAAGTTTCTTGTCAGCTCGCCCTTCGACACGCTCAGGGTGAACGTTAAAGAGGCGCCCTGATTTACCGTTCGCGCCGAGCCCGTCGAAGCGCGATTCGTTCTTGCTTGAAACCTGAAACTAGAAACTTGAAACTATTGTTCAACTCCCTAGCGCTATAATCACCGTGCCCGCCACCACGCAGAGCGTGCCCGCGACGATTCTCGGCGTCACGCGCTCGACGCCGCGGAGCAGGACCGTCGAGAAGATCAGCACCCACATCGGGCTCGTCGCGACGATCGGCGTCACGACCATCACCGTGCCGAAGCTCAGCGAGGCGATGCCGAGCCAGATCCCCAGAGCCTCGAACACGCCGGCGATGATGAACGGCGCCAGCGCCTTTTTTTCCCAGACCGGCTTTTCCGCCGTCGGCAGCGCGAGGTAGGCAAGGTACCACACGATCGAGACCAGGCCGACCACGGCGGAAAAAAAGAGCGGCTCGTGGGAGATGACGAGTGCGTGACGGCGGATCGGCTGGACGATGCCGGCGAGCAGCGCCGCGCCGATCGGCAGGAGCAGGTCCAGCCAGCGAAGCCGCCCGG
>DASWFA010000255.1:0-5601 GCA_036394475.1 Binatia bacterium | reverse complement strand
GAGAAGATCGACAACAAGGACAACCGCATCGACAGCGACGCGCGCATGCAGGAAATCACCGCCGCGCTCGACGGCCTTTCCTGGACCATCGGCGAGGTCGAGAAAAAAGAGCGGCGGCGCTTTCCCACGCCGCCTTTCGTCACGAGCAAATTGCAGCAGGAGGCGTCGCGCAAGCTCGGCTTCCAGCCCCAGCGCACCATGCAGATCGCGCAGCGGCTCTACGAAGGCGTGGAGCTCGGCGACGAGGGCTCGGTCGGCCTCATCACTTACATGCGCACCGACTCGACGCGCATCTCCAACGACGCGATCGCCGACGTGCGCCGCTTCGTCGAGGGACAGTACGGCAAGCCCTATTTACCCGACAAGCCCAACGTCTATCGCTCGAAAAAAGGCGCCCAGGACGCCCACGAGGCGATCCGGCCGACGTCGATGGAGTACCCGCCGGAGCGCATCCGGCGCCATCTCCGGCGCGACGACTACGCGCTCTACTCGCTCATCTGGAACCGCTTCGTGGCGAGCCAGATGGGGCCGGCGGTCTACGACCAGACCGGCTTCGACATCCAGGTCGGCGAGGCGCTGTTCCGCGCCACCGGCCAGCAGCTCAAGTTCGACGGCTTCATGCGGCTATATATAGAAGGCCGCGACGACGAGGACGACGAGCAGGAGGCGACGCTGCCCGACCTGAAGCCGGGCGACGCGCTCCGGCTCCTCGCGCTCGAGCCGCGCCAGCACTTCACCCAGCCGCCGCCGCGCTTCACGCAGGCGACGCTGATCAAAGAGCTGGAGGAGGACGGCATCGGCCGCCCGTCCACGTACGCCAGCATCGTCTCCAATATTTTAAACCGCGAGTACGTCACGCTGGACGAGCGGCGCACGCTCGCCCCGACCGAGCTCGGCTTCCTCGTCACCGATCTCTTGGTGGACGCCTTTCCGGATATTCTCAACGTCAAGTTCACCGCCGGCATGGAAGACATCCTGGACAAGGTCGAGGAGGGGAAGCAGGACTGGCAGAAGGCGATGAAGAACTTTTACACGCCTTTCGCGCGCGATCTCAAAAAAGCCGAGAAGGAGATGCGCGACGTCAAGCGCCAGGAGGTCCCGACCGACGTTCCGTGCGAGAAGTGCGGCTCGCTGATGGTGATCAAGTGGGGCCGGAACGGCGAGTTCCTGGCCTGCCCGCAATACCCCGAGTGCAAGAGCACCAAGAACTTCACCCGCGGGGAGAACGGCGCGATCGACCCGGTCAAGGAAGAAGAGGTCAACGAGACCTGCGAGCAGTGCGGCCGGCCGATGATGCTGCGCTGGGGGAAATACGGCCGCTTTCTCGGCTGCAGCGGCTATCCGGAGTGCAAGAACATCCGCGGGCTGGAAAAGCCGGTCGATACCGGCGTCGAGTGTCCCGAGTGCAAGCAGGGGAGCCTGCAGCAGAGGAAATCGCGCCGGGGGAAGATATTTTACAGCTGCGGGCGCTACCCGGACTGCAAGTTCGCCGTGTGGGACAAGCCGGTGGCGGAGGCGTGCCCGCAATGCGGCTCGCCGATCCTGGTCGAAAAGATCACCAAGCGCGCCGGCCGCGTGCGCCAGTGCCCCAAAAAGGAATGCGGCTACAAGCTCAAGATGGAAATGCCGGTCGAAGGCGAAGCCGCGGCCGCCGGAGCCCAGAATCCGGGAGCCGGAAGCTAAATCCGAGCCCCTCTCTCCCATTCCGAAACCGTTTTCTGTATTCTCGTTCCATGACCCCAACCGTCACCATCGTCGGCGGCGGCCTGGCCGGCTCCGAGGCCGCCTGGCAGCTCGCCCGGCGCGGCGTGAGCGTCGAGCTCTACGAGATGCGCCCCGGCAAAGCCACCGAGGCGCACGCGACGCCTTACCTGGCCGAGCTGGTGTGCAGCAACTCGCTGCGCTCCGACGCGCTCGTCAACGCCGCCGGGCTCCTCAAGGAAGAGATGCGGCGCATGGGCTCGCTCATCATCCGCGTCGCCGAGGCCTGCCGGGTGCCGGCGGGAAGCGCGCTGGCGGTGGACCGGGAGCGCTTCGCCGCCGCGGTGACCGAAGAGGTCGCGGCGCTTCCCGGCCTGACGCTCGTCCGCGCGGAGGCCGCGGAGATTCCCGCCGGGCCGGCCGTCGTGGCCTCGGGCCCGCTCACTTCCGAAGCGCTGTCGCGCGCGCTCGAGGGGCTGATCGGCGCGCGCCACCTCTATTATTACGACGCGATCTCGCCGATCGTCACGGCGGAATCGATCGATAGGAGCATCGCCTTCGCCGCCTCCCGCTACGGCCGCGGCGGCGACGACTACCTGAACCTGCCGCTCGACCGCGGCGAGTACGCGGTCTTCGTCGCCGCGCTTTTGGCCGCGGAAAAAATGCCGGCGCGCGATTTCGAGGCGCTGCGCTATTTCGAAGGCTGCCTCCCGGTCGAGGAGATGGCGCGCCGCGGCCCGGAGACGCTGGCGTTCGGGCCGATGCGGCCGACCGGGCTCGCCGACCCGCGCTCTGGAAAAAGGCCCTATGCGGTGATTCAATTGCGTCAGGAAAACCGCGAGCGGACGCTCTACAACATGGTCGGGTTTCAGACCAAAATGCTCTATCCCGAGCAAAAAAGAGTCTTCTCGATGATTCCGGGGCTGGCGCGCGCCGAGTTCGTCCGCTTCGGCAGCCTGCACCGCAACACGTTCATGGACGCCCCGCGCCATCTTTTGCCGACGCTCCAGCTGCGTGGCCGGCCCGGGCTTTTTTTCGCCGGCCAGATCACCGGCGTGGAAGGATACATCGAGTCGGCGGCCTCGGGTCTCCTGGCCGGGATCAACGCGGCGCGGCTCGTCCGTGGCCGGGAGCCGATCGTGCCGCCGCGGACCACCGCGCTGGGCTCGGTGCTGGCCTATATCACCGAGCCGGGCCGCAAGGACTTTCAGCCGATGAACGCCAACTTCGGCCTCATGCCGCTGCTGTCGCCCCCGCCGCGCGGAAAGCTCAAAAAGCAGTTGCTGGCCGAGCGGGCGCTCGCCGACATGGATTCGTGGCTCACCGGGGTCGGCGAAACGCCGACCCCGGAGTTCCAAGTTTCGGGTTTGTAGTTTCAAGAAGAGCCTTCTTCGCTCTCCAACTTGAAACCAGAAACTAGAAACTTGAAACTATAATGAGTTCTCGTTTCGCCGCCATCGACGTCGGCACCAACACGATCCTCATGCTGGTCGCCGAACTGGAAGCGGACGGCGCGTTTCGCGTCGTCGCCGACCGCGCCGAGATCGCCCGCCTGGGCGAGGGCGTCGACCACACCCGCGCGCTCTCGGCGGCGGGCGTCGGGCGCGGCCTGGAGGTCTTGCGGGAGTACGTCCGCGCCTGCCGAAGCCTCGGCGTCACGGAGATCGCGGCGGTGGGGACCAGCGCGCTCCGCGACGCGCGGAACGCCAAGAGCTTCATCGAGCGCTTGAAGCGCGAGCTCCGTCTGGAGTTGAGAATTTTATCCGGCGCGGAAGAGGCGGCCTACTGTTTTCTCTCGGTCCAGAAAGGGCTCGCGCTCGACGCCGGAGAGGTGCTGGTGGTCGACGTCGGCGGCGGGAGCACGGAATTTATCTGGGCCAGGGACGGCAGGCTGCAGGGCTGGGCGAGCCTCGACCTGGGGTCGGTGCGCCTCACGGAGCGCCACCTGCGCTCGGACCCGGCGGCGCCGGAAGAATGCGCCCGCCTCGCGCGCTCTGTCGATCAGTCGCTCGGCAAGCTGCGCGACGACTGGGGCGGAAAAATCTCCTCCCCGGTCATGGTCGGCGTCGCCGGCACGTTTACCACGATGGCCGCGGTGCAAAAGAGCCTGATCCACTATTCGCACGGCGAAGTGCACGGCAGCCGCTTGAGCCGCGCCGAAGCGGAGCGGCAGGCCGCGCTCTACCGATCCAAAACCGTCGCCGAGCGGAAGCAGATAACCGGCCTGGAGCCGAAGCGGGCCGACGTGATCCTCGCCGGCGCGTTGTTGATCGAAAGAATCATGAAGCTCTTCCGCGTCGACGAGGCGATCGTGAGCGATCAGGGCATCCGCTACGGCTTGCTGTATGAAAAGATAGCTACTAGCTCTCAGCGGTCGGCGATCGGCACCGATAAAAAATAAAATAAATTTCATTCCGGAGCTGAAAGCCGACGGCTTCCTCGCTGAAAGCATTTTCCAAATTTTTTTGTTGACATTTTCCATCGAATTCGGAATTATGGCGCCTGTTTTCCAGCGCACAAAAAAAAATCTACCGGCAAAGCGAAACCAAGGGCAGGGGGGCAGGCTCATGACCAAAGGCGATCTCGTCAGCGCGGTGGCGAAGGCGGCGGGTCTCAACAAGACCATTGCGGGGGACGCGGTGGACGCGATCTTCGAGAGCCTCGCCAAGGCGATCAAGAAGGACAAGCGTTTTCAAGTGCCCGGGTTCGGGACGTTTACGGTGCGCTCGCGCAAATCGAGAAAAGGCCGGAACCCCCAAACGGGCGACGAGATCACCATCCGGGCGAGCCGCACGGTAGGCTTCAAACCCTCGCCGGACTTGAAAAAAGGACTCTAGCCTAGTAGGATGACCTTCTTCGGGCCACCACGGGTCGTGGTGGCCTTTTTTATTTGTGTGCGATGGCATACAATAGCCGCGATCAAGGGAGGCTGCCCGGTATTTTATGGCTTTAGCGGGTAAAAAAATCTGGCTCGACGGCGAGATGGTGAACTGGGACGAGGCGAAGGTCCACGTCCTCACCCACGCGCTGCATTACGGCACCGGATACTTCGAGGGAATCCGCTGCTACGCCCTGGAAGACGGCCGCTCGGCGGTCTTTCGTCTGGACGAGCACGTCCGCAGGCTGTTCGACTCCGGGAAGATCCTGGGATTTCCGCTGCCGCGCCCGTTCGAAGAGATTAAAAAAGCGATTTTGGACGTCGTGCGCGCCAACGGCCTGAAAGAATGCTACATCCGCCCGCTCGCCTTCGTGGGCTCGGGGGAGATGGGCCTCTACGCGCCGGACAATCCGATCAACGTCGCGATCGCGGCGTGGTCCTGGGGCGCCTACCTGGGCGACGAGGGGATCAAGAACGGCATCCGCGCCAAGGTGTCGTCGTTCACGCGCCATCACGTGAACGTCATGATGACCAAGAGCAAGGTGTCGGGCAACTACATCAACTCGGTGCTGGCCAAGGCCGAGGTCAAAAAAGCCGGCTACGACGAAGCGATCATGCTCGACCCGGAAGGCTACGTGGCGGAGGCGAGCGGGGAGAATATTTTCATCGTCCGCGACCGCTGCGTCAAAACGACCCCGCTCACTTCCATCCTGCCGGGCATCACGCGGGCCTCGGTGGTGGAGATGGCGCGCGACAAGGGCTACCCGGTGGTGGAGGAGCGCTTCACGCGCGACGAGCTCTACACCGCCGACGAGGCCTTCTTCACCGGCACCGCCGCCGAGCTGACGCCGATCCGGGAAGTGGACAACCGCAAGGTCGGCGAGCGCTGCCCGGGGCCGGCGACCGAGGAGCTGCAGCGGACTTTTTTCGACGTCATCAAGGGCAGAGACAAAAAATACGCCCGGTGGCTCACCTACGTCTGAGAGCGGGCCGGGAGCGGCGGGATCGTCAAAATCGAGAAT
>DASWFA010000254.1:0-13681 GCA_036394475.1 Binatia bacterium | reverse complement strand
GCGCGGCGGCAAGGGCATCATCACCATGAAGACCACCGACAAGACCGGGCGCGTGGTCGGCATGCAGCAGGTGACCGAAGACGACCAGCTCATGCTGGTGACCAACAACGGCAAGATCATCCGGCTCCGGGTGAAGGACATCCGCATCATCGGCCGCAACACCCAGGGCGTGCGCCTGATCGATCTCGAAGAGACCGAACGGGTCGTCTCCGTGGCCCGCCTGGCGGAAAAAGAAGACGACGACGAGGCCGCGCCCCCGGAAACCTCAGGGCCCGCCCCCTCGACGCCGGAGCCGGCGGCCGAAGGTTGAATCGTTGAAGATTTTCCGTTCGAGCCTGCCCAGAGTCCTTCGACTCGGCTCAGGATAAACTCCGTCGAAGGGTCCCGGGCGAAAGAAACTTAAGCACATGCCTCGCGCGATCGGAGTCATCGGCGCCGGCGGTTGGGGGACGGCCCTCGCCAAGCTGCTCGCGGAAAAAGGCCATGACGTCACGGTGTGGTGCCACGGCGAGGACAGCTTCCGCGCGATCGTCGAAGCGAGAGAGAACCACATCTATCTGCCCGGCGTCGCCCTGCCGGCGAACCTCAAGGCCAGCCGCTCGCTCGCCGAGACCGCCGCCGGAAAAGCCGCGCTCTTCCTCGCCGTCCCCTCGCATACCGTCCGCGCAGTCATGACCGGCGCCGCGCCCCATGTCGGCGCCGGGTCGATCCTCGCCTGCGCCACCAAGGGCATCGACGCGGAGAAGCTCGCCCCCATGGGCGAGGTGCTGGAGGAAATTTTCGGCCCTCAAGGAACCGCGCGGCACGCCTTTCTCTCCGGCCCGACGTTCGCCCTGGAGGTCGCGCGCGGGCAGCCGGCGGCGGTAACCGTCGCGGCGCTCGACGAGGAGGTCGGCAAAGAGGTCCAGGAGATGCTCAGCACGCCGAACTTCCGGGTCTACACGTCCCGCGACGTCGTCGGCGTGCAGATGGGCGGGGTGGTGAAGAACGTGATCGCGATCGCCGCGGGCATCAGCGACGGCCTCGGCCTCGGGCTCAACGCGCGGGCGGCGCTGGTGACCCGCGGGCTCGCCGAGATGACGCGGCTGGCGGTCAAAATGGGCGGCGCGCCGCCCACGCTCTCGGGCCTGCCGGGGCTCGGCGATTTGATCCTGACCGCGACCGGGGATTTGAGCCGGAACCGCGGCGTCGGCATCAAAATCGCGGCCGGCAAAACCCTCGCGGAGATCGAGAGCGGCACCCGGATGGTCGCCGAGGGGATCAAAAACAGCCGCTCGGTCTACCTCCTCGCCCGGAAACTCGGCGTCGAGATGCCGATCGTCGAGCAGATGCACCTGGTTTTATACGAGGGGAAGAAGCCGCTCGAAGCGGTGAAGGATTTGATGGGAAGGTCGTTGAAGGCGGAGCATGCGTAGCGGAACAATTCACGAACCGGACGATGTCCTAATTGAGTCGAAATTGGCTGCGTGAAATTCTTTTTCGACCATTGCATCGCGATTACTTTCGTTAATGCGCTTCGAATTCTTGCCGAGATCCAACAATGCGAAGTCCCGCGGAGCGCAGAGCATGGCATGATTCGGGATTGACGGCGTTCTTTTTGGGTGATGAATGGTCTAATCAGAACTTTTGGAAACAGGCAGAGTCACTTATACACCGGTGGCCAGTTATAGCCCGCCAGGCGGGAGACGATCATACCAGGCCGGGATCCGGCTTTCTCCTGCCCGTGAAAGGGAAAGAATTTAAGGAAATCTACGTTCCTTAGTCCTCCTACTGTACTCAAATCGGGACACCACCGCCCCCTGCCGCAAATTGACAAATCGCGCCCTATATGATTGAAAGGATAATTCGGCTGCGGCGAGAGGCTTGAGGATTATAAGAAGATGAAAAGAACCTATCAACCGAGCAATATCAGGCGCAAGCGGACGCACGGCTTCCTGGCGCGCATGGCGACCCCCGGAGGGCGGAACGTGCTTCGGAGAAGGCGGGCCAAGGGGCGCAAGCGGCTGACGGTCAGCGTGCCGCCGAAGCGCCCGCGCAGTTAACGAACGGCATGGAGGGCGCCGGGGGGAGAGAAGGTTTTCCCAAACGAGCCCGTCTGACCAAACGCTCCCAGTTTCTGAACCTCTCGCGGGAGGGGAAAAGGGTTCACACCTCCCATTTCATCGTTCTCACCAGGATCAATGACGCGGGGGAAGCCAGGCTCGGCATTACGGTGACCACCCGGGTGGGGAACGCGGTCGCGCGCAATCGGATCAAAAGACTGGTAAGAGAATTTTATCGCCGGCACCGGGAGCGGATTTCACAGGCGGAGGATATCGTCGTCATCGCCAAAATGGGCGCGGAAAAGCTCACCCTCGGCGAAGTCGGAAACGAGCTCCTGCCCGCCATGATCCACAGGAGCCGGCAAAGGTAGTGGCTGGGTTGGGCACGCAAATCTTTATCGCCTTGATCGGCGCGTACCGCGCGCTTTTGTCCCCCCTTCTTCCAGGCTCCTGCCGCTATTACCCGAGCTGCTCGGCGTACGCCGAGCAGGCGCTCTTGCGGCGCGGTCTCAAGCGCGGGCTCGCTCTGGCGCTCCGGCGCCTGCTCCACTGCCATCCCGGCCGTCCGGGGGGCTACGACCCGGTCCCGTAAGCTCATTTTATGGAAAAACGCGCGATTATAGCGGTTGCCCTGTCGCTTTTGATCCTGATCGCCTATCAGCTGGCGGTGTCGCACTTCTATCCCGCCCCGCCGCCGCTGGAAAAGCAGCCCGAGCAGGTGGGGAAGCCGCCCGAGGAGCCGAAAACCGTCGACCAGCCCGCCGCCGCCAAGCCCGCGGCCGAGCTCAAGACGGCGAAGCCGGGGCCCAAGGCCCAGCCGGCGCGCGAGATCAAGGTCGAGACCGACGATTACATCGCGCTCTTCACCAGCCAGGGCGCGCGCCTCAAAAGCTTCAAGCTCAAGCGTTACCGGGCGGACGTGGACGAGAAGAGCCCGCCGTTCGAGATGGTCCCCACCGTCCCCGGCCTTCCTTATCCTCTCGGCGTCCAGGTCCGGGGCGACGCCCCTTTCAACGACGAGAGCGTGAGTTATTCGGCTCAGGGCGGCGACTTGAATCTGTCCGGAACGAGCCAGGGCCGGCTGGTCTTTCAGGGACAGACGCCCGCGGGGGCGGGCATCACCAAGGAGTTCAGCTTCAGCGGCTCGGGCTATCAGGTCGGCATGCAGGCCTCGGTCGCAGGCCAGGGGCCGCCCGCCGCGCCCGACGTGGTTCTCACCTCGGCGGTCACGCCGAGCGGCCCGGTCGCCAACCCTCCGGCCGAGAGCGGCCTCGTCTGCTCGGTGCTCAGATATCTGTTCGTCCCCAAGGCCGACGCCGCCTTCGAAGGGGTGCTGGCCCAGGTTAACGGCAAGCTCGTGCGCGAGCACGTGGACAGCGTGACCAAAAAGGAATGGGTCGGGCCGGTCGACTGGGCCGGCTTCGGCCACACCTATTTTCTCTTCGCCGTTCTGCCGCCGGCCGGCGCGGAGCAGAAAATGAGCGCGCACGGCGTCGGGCCGGGCGTGGCGCTGGAGATCGAGCCGGCCGCGGGCGCGTCCGGCAAGGCGGTCTACAATCTCTTCATCGGCCCCAAGGAGCTCGACATCCTGAAAAGCATGGGCCGCGGGATGGAGCGCTCGATCGACTTCGGCCACTTTTATTTCATCTCGATCCCGCTGCTCTACGTGCTGCACTTTTTTCATAACTTCACCGCGAGCTACGGCCTCGACATCATCCTGCTCACCGTTTTGATCAAGCTGCTTCTCGCGCCGCTCACGCACAAGAGCTTCGTGTCGATGAAGCAGATGCAAAAACTCCAGCCGCAGATGGAGCGGCTCAAGGAAAAGTACAAGGACGACAAGGAAGGCTTGAACAAGGAGATCATGGAGCTCTACCGGCGCAACAAGGTGAACCCCTTCGGGGGCTGCCTGCCGATGCTGCTCCAGTTTCCGGTTTTCATCGGGCTCTACAGCGCGCTGCTCACTCCCATCGAGCTGCGCCATGCGCAGTTCCTGTGGATCAAGGACCTCTCCCGGCCCGACTGGGAGTCGCTCCCGATCCACCTGGCGGGATGCCACGCGGGGATTCCGATCCTGACTCTGCTGATGGGCGGCAGCATGCTGGCCCAGCAGTGGATGACCCCGAGCGCGGGCGATCCCAACCAGAGGCGCATGATGCTCATGATGCCGCTGATTTTTACCTTCATGTTCATCAACTTTCCTTCCGGCCTGACCATTTACTGGTTGGTCAACAATCTGCTGAGCATCGCGCAGCAGTACCTGATCAACCGCACGCAGAAATAGCCATGCGGCTGGAAACAGCCATGCGGCTTGAGGAGTGCGGGTCATGGACCACGTGGAAGCGGAAGGCGATACCCTCGAAGAGGCGATCGCCAAGGCGCTGAAAATTTTAGGCGTCGAGCGCGAACAGGCGGCGATCGATATCCTGACGGAGGGCCGGAAGGGCGTCCTCGGCCTCGGCGCCCGGAAAGCCCGCGTGCGCGCGTCGCTCCGGCGCTTCGATCCGGACGAAGGCCGGGAATTCGACTCTCCAGGCGTCCCGGACGCCCGCGGCGGGCGCGCGCCGGAGCCGTCCGTCGACCCGGAGCTGGTCGAAGCCGCGGGGCAAAAGGGCAGGCAGGCCCTGCAAGAGATTCTTCGGCTGATGGGCGTCGAGGCGGCCGTCGAGGTCCGGCGCGGCGACAGCCCGGGACAAGTGATCCTCTCGGTCCAGGGCGACATCGGCGGCCTCCTCGCCGGTCGCGGCGGCCAGACGCTGGGAGCGCTCCAGTATCTCCTGTCGCGCATCGTCGCCGAGACGCGCAGAGGCGTTCATCTCGACATCGACACGGAAGGCTATCGCGACCGGCGCAAAAAGGGGCTGGAAGACATGGCGCTCCGCCTGGGCGAAAAGGCGAAGCGGCAGCGGCAGTCCATGACGGTCGATCCGCTGAGCGAGGCCGACCGCCGCGTGGTCGAGGAGGTCCTCAGGGACGACCCGTGGCTCACGACCAAGACCCTCGGCACGGGCGCTTATCGCAGAATTTTGATCAACCCGGAAGGCGACCGCAAGCGCAAAGACGAGCCCAAGCCGCAGCCGCAGTCCCAGCCCCAGCCCGGCGGCCGGCGCGAGCCCAGGGGACCCAGGGATTCCAGAGGACCCAGAGACTCCAGGGGGCCTAGAGAACCCAGGCAGCCGAGAGAATCTCGGGAACCCCGGCAATCCAGAGAGCCGAGAGAGTCTAGGGAATCTCGGGAGTCTCGGGAGTCCAGGCCCAGAGAATCTGGGGAGTCTGTGGAATCTCGTGAGTCTAGGGAATCTCGGGAACCCCGGGAGTCAAGAGAGCCGAGAGAATCCAGAGAATCTCGGGAGTCTCGTGAGTCCAGGGGGCCAAGAGAATCTGGGGAGTCCAGAGAATCTCGTGAGCCTAGGGAATCTCGGGAACCTCAGGAGTCCAGAGAACCGCGGGAACCCGCGGAATCCAGAGAGTCCAGAGAGTCCAGGGAAAAAAAGTGATTCAGGGGCGCAATGAATTGCGCCCCTACAACAACGCGTGAGTCCGTGATTCTCCGAATGTCGGGGCATCACGCCCGCCGGGCGCCGGAAGAGATTACTCCGCCCCCACCCAACCCGAGCCGGAGACGTCGATGATCTGGTCGTCGGGTCCGAGGCATTTGATTTCGTAATACGACTGGGGATCGGCGGCGCCCGCGGGCGTGACGTCGACGCGCTCCGAGAGCGATTTGCCGCCGCACTCGACGAGCCGGGCGAGCGTGCCGTCCACGTCGTCCACTTGAAAGCCCAGGTGCTCGATGCCGAGCCGGCCGCCGCCCTTGAGAATCGCGAGATTGATGTGGCCGTCGGTGAGATAGATCCCGTTCCGCCCCAGGCCGGCCTGCTTGAGACCGAAGGCCTCCCGATAAAAAGCCGCCGTCTTCTCCGGGTCCGCGGTCCTGATGGCGATGTGCTTGATTCTGGCCATGGGCGTTCCTCCTGATCGAGCTGTACCGAATCCACGCGCGGCGGTCAATCGCGCGCTGGATCACTGCACCAGATCTTTAAAAGGCTTCTTCAACATCCAGTTGACGATCTCCTCGACCGTCTCCGATTCCCTGCCGTAATAGCCGTGCTGGCTGAGCGCGTCGCAGGCGTCGGACTTCGGCGGCAGGCCGCCCAACACGGAGATCAGCGGATACTTGTCGGCGAGCCGGTAGGCGTCGCCGTAGGGCGTCGTGGAGCACTGGTCCGAGGCATGGTGGACGAACAGCAGGGGGACCTGGATCGAGGCGAAATCGAACCCGCTGAGCCCCGGCCCGGGCTCTTTCGAGCGCGGGCCGGTCTTGCGGAACACGCTCGAGGTCAGCACCACGCCCGCGGGCGGCGGGCTCATCCCGGCGCCGGCCGCGGCGGCGGAGATGGTGCCGCGGCTCGTGCCGACGAGAAACAACGGCGCGCCGGGAAAGCGCCGGTTGAGATCGGCCGCGACGGCGGCGACGTCGGCGCGGTGCTTCTCGCCCAGGCGAAACTCGTCTTTCATGCCCCAGCCGCCCTGCTGGTCGGACGGGGCGTCGACGATGGCGGCGACGACGCCGCGGTTGACGAACTCGACGCGGCTGCGGACCAAAAAGTTCTGGGCGTCGAATTTGATCTGACCGTTTTCCGTCCGGATGCGGATGTATCCGCCCGAGCCGGGAAACAACACGGCGACGGCGCGAAGATTATCCGGCGCGCGCGCGAGAAAGTAGGTCTGGGTCACGCCCGGCCGCGTCTGGAGCGCGACGATCTCCTGGGCGCGGGCTGAGGCGGGGAGAGAAAGTAACAGGACGAGAAAGCCGAGCGCCGGTTTGACCATACCGAATAGACCGCCCGAAGAACCCTTCACCGGGCCTAAGCCGACGCCAGGAGCGCGCGCTGGACGAGGTTCTTCGCGAGGTCGACCTTGTAGACGTTGTCCTTCATCGGCTTAGCCTCTGCCAGCGCGATCTCCCCCGCCTTTTCAGCCGTCGCCTCGTCGATCTTTTTGCCGCGCAGGAATTCTTCGGCCTTCGCCGCGCGCCACGGCACCGGCGCGACGCCGCCCAGCACGACGCGCGCCTCGCGCGCGGCGCCGCCGCTCGACTGGACCACGGCGGCGACGCTCACGATCGCGTGGTCCCAGGCCTGGCGCTCGCGGACCTTATGGTAGAAGCCCTTGCTCGCGGCTTTCGGGAGCGGCACCTGGATCTCGGTCACGATGTCCGCCGGGCCGAGAATGTTCTCCCGCCGGTAGTTGACCTGGGGCGGGACGAAAAATTTCTCCAGCGCAAGCGTCTTCTCGCCGCCGGGGCCGGCGATCTTGATCTTCGCGTCGAGCGCGACCAGCGCCGGCGCGAGGTCGGACGGATGGACGATGTGGCTCGGCCCGCCGCCTAAAATCGCGTGGTAGCGGCTGTCGCCGGCGACCGAGAAGCAGACCTCGCCCCCTTTGCGGAGGCAGTTGTGGCCGGCGGAGCGGAAGTACCAGCAAAAGGGCCGCTGGCAGAGGTTGCCGGCGACCGTGCCGGCGTTGCGGATCTGCGGTGAGGCCGCCTCGCCGGCGGCCTGGGAGAGAAACAGGAGCCTCTGCCGCACCGCCGGATTCTCCTCCAGCTCGCTTAGCGTCGTCAGCGCGCCGATGCGGAAGCCGCCGCTCTCCTCTTTGATATAGCTCATCCCCGGGATCGCCTTCAGGTTGACCAGATAGTCGGGCGTCGCGACGCGGACTTTCATGAGCTGGAGGTACTCGCTGCCGCCGCCCACGACCGCCGCGCTCTTCTTCTCGCTCTGGAATTTCTGCAGGAGGCCGACGGCTTCCCGGACGCTTTTGACGTCGATGTTCTCGAAATTTTTCATGCCTGTTCCTCCTGGTCAGACGCGCGCGGCGGACAGAATCTTGTCCGGCGTGATCGGCAGCTCCTTGAACCGTTTCCCGGTGGCGTTGAAGATCGCGTTCGCCACGGTCGCGACCGAGGGCGTGATCGGCGGCTCGCCCACCACCTTGCCGCCGAACGGGCCGTAGGGATCGCGCGAGGCGACGAAGAGCACTTCGATCTCGGGCGCCTCCAGATGCGTCGGCACCTTGGCGTCGCGGTAGTTGGGGTTGATCGGGATCGCCGTCGGCCGGTCGATCAACAGCTCTTCGGTGAGCGCCATGCCGATGCCCTGCACGACGCCGCCCTTCACCTGGCTCTCGGCGGTGAGCGGGTTGATGATCGTGCCGCTGTCGTGCGCGGCGACGTAGCGCGCGATCTTCACGTGGCCGGTGAAGGCGTCGACTTCGACCTCGCAGAAGTGCGCCGCGAACGCCTTGCCGTCGATGCCCTCGGGCCAGGAGGGGTTGGTCGTGGCGCGGCCGATGATCTCAGACTCGACGCGCCGGATCGCCCTGGCGAGCGGCAGCTTCCGGGCGGGGTCGGACTTGACGAAGACGATGCCGTCCCTGAGATCGAGATCCCCGGCTTCGGCCTTCAGCTCGGGCGCGGCGAGGGCGAAGATCTGCTTCCGCACGTCTTCCGCCGCCGCGATGACGGCCGTTCCGGTGAACGACGTGGTGCGGCTGCTCGATTCGCCGATGGAGTAGGGCGTCACGTCGGTGTCGCCGCTCGCGAGCTGGATCCGGTCGAGCGGAATCCCCAGCGCCTCGGAGCCGATGATCGCCATCGTGCTCTTGGCGCCGGTGCCGATGTCGACCACGCCGACGATGACATGCGCAGTACCGTCCGGGTTCACGCGGATCGTCGCCGCGCCGAGTCCCAGGCGGAACGGATAGCCGCCGAGCGCCATGCCGATGCCGTGCTTCTTCGGCCCGGAGGACGCGCCCGGCTTGTGCCATTTTTCGCGCCAGCCGATTTTCTCGGCCCCCTGGACGATGCACTCTTCGAGCGCGATCGAGCTGAACTGGTTTTTACCCTTGGACAGGCGCGCGCGGTTTTTGAGGAACATGTCGTAGGGGTTGATCCCGAGCTCGAAGGCGATCTGGTCGAGCATCGAGGCGATGCCGTAGACCGACTGCGGGTAGGCCGGCGCGCGGTAGTTCGCCGCGACGACGGTGTTGGTGTGCGTCGGGCTCACGACTTTTTTGAAGTTGGGGATGTGGTAGAAGTCGCAGCCGGAGAGGTCGCCGCTCTGCTTCCGGTAGGCGCCCATGTTGGTGATGGCGCTCAGCTCGACGGCGGTGATCGTGCCGTCTTTTTTCACGCCGACTTTATAATGCTGCTCCGAGGCCCAGCGGCCGTGCATGCCGATGAAGTCGTCCTCGCGGGTGAACTCGAGCTTGACCGGCTGGGCGGTCGTTTTCGCCAGCACCGCGGCCATGAGATCGTAGTCCTGCGCCTGGTTCTTGTTGCCGAAGCCCGCGCCCATGTATTTGCAGACGACGCGGACCTTGCTGAGCGGCAGGTCGAGCCCCTTGGCGATGTCGCCGCGCGCGTTGGAGATGCCCTGGGTCGAGGCATAGACGGTAAGCTTGCCGCCGTCCCACTTGGCGACGCTCACGCGCCGCTCCATCTGCGCGTTGTTGACGTGCTTGCTTATATACGTGTCCTCGAAGACCTTGTCGGCTTCCTGGAATCCCTTGGCCAGATCGCCCCATTCTTCTTTGATCGGCGCGGTGACGCGCCCGTCGCCGACCGAGAGGTTGCCCTTGGGGTAGATCTTCGGCGCGTCCGGCTTGAGCGCCGCGGCGGCGTCGAGCACGTAGGGCAGCTTTTCGTACTTGACCTCGATCAGCTCCAGCGCGTCTTCGGCGACGTAGCGGTCGGTCGCGGCCACCGCGGCGACCGCGTCGCCGACGTAGCGGACCGGATTGTTGAAGATCATTCTCTTTTGCGTGAGGCCGCCGCTCGCCCACGCGACCTGGGTGTTGAAGCTGTGGACGACCGCCTTGACGCCCGGGAGCTTCTCCGCCCTGGAAGTGTCGATGCTCACGATCTTCGCGTGCGGGTGCGGGCTCCGGAGCACGCGCGCGTGGAGCATGCCCGCGAGCTGGACGTCGCCCGTGTACTGGGCCTGCCCGGTGACGCGCTCGTAGCCGTCGATGCGCGGGGTCTTCTTGCCGACGACGGAAAATTCTTTTTCAGCCATGACCGTCTCCTTGACGCGGACTCTAGCGCGGCGTCGACGTTTTTTGGGCCGCCGCCAGCACCGCCTCGACCTCGCGGTTGTAGTTGCCGCAGCGGCACAGGTTGCCCGACAGCCCGCGCCGCACCTCGGCCTCCGAGGGATTAGCGTTCTTCATGAGCAGCGCCTTTCCCGACATGATCTGTCCCGAGGTGCAGAAGCCGCACTGCGGCCCGTCGTGCTCGATGAAGGCCTGTTGGATCGGGTCGAGCTGGTCGCCCTTGGCCAGCCCCTCGACGGTGAGGATCTCCTTGCCGTTCATCCAGACCGCGAGCTGGCTGCACGAATAGATATTGCGCCCGCCGACGACGACCGTGCAGGCGCCGCACTCGCCGCGGTCGCAGCCGATGCGCGTGCCGGTGAGCCCGAGCTCGTCGCGGAGAACTTCCGCCAGCGTCTGGCGGTGCTCGACTTCCAGCCGGTAGGCCTTGCCGTTGACCTTTAAATTGACGGTCGATCTGCCTTTGGGTTGGGCGACGTTTTCGCTCGGGTAGGCCTCGACGCCCGGCGCGTTCAAAAGCCCGGTCGAGACCACCGCGGCGCCGACCGAGCCGGCGCCGACGCTTTTTAAGAAGTCGCGGCGCGATACGCCTCTGCCCTTTTTCTCTTCCATGGCGACTCGCCTCCTTTTGACAGCGATTAAATCGTTAGTATAAAGCCGCTGGCGCGTCAATAGGGTTTATTGCCCGTCAAGCTAAAGACGGTAAGGCATCTTCGTTTGCACATGACCAGCTAAACTTGGTCTCGCAAATCGTGCTTGTGTGCCTCATGAATGGCGCACGACTAATTTAATATATCGAAAGGTAAAGACAGGCGCGGTTTGGGTATTATGCTCGGCCTGAAGCAGGGGCCCCTAGGTCGTTAAGCGCACATTCCAAGGCTTTACGCGCTGAAATCTACTTCATAGCATCGCACAAGTACTGATGTCCGTAGCTGCTCTTTTGCGTCTGCCTTATGTCAGCATGTAAAGTGTCACAGCCGACTCTTTGGACATGGCAGCCTAACAACGGCATTCAGCGGACGCGCGCCCAGCCTTTCATCCAAGGCTCGCGCGCGCGGTTGATGCCGAGCATTAAAGTGGCCTACTGATATGTGGAAATCCATTAACAATCCAAAACAAGGATTGCTTCACCTGCTCGACGAGCTAGTGGGCAAAGCACAATCGCGAAATCCAAATTTAATACCGGATTTCGGACATTCCAAACAACTACTTATCGCCTCTGATTACAGCGGTCAGCACAGTCAGGCCAAGTTTGAAAGCTATTCGTTTCTTGTTACTTCCGCTGAAGCGTGGTCTGTGTGGGAAGGCCAACGAAAACTTTTGCGAATGAAATTCCGTTTAGGCAACCGTAGAATGTCATACAAAAGCCTCAACGACTCGTATCGAGAAGAGGCAGTGCCAACGTTTTCTAATTGCCGGAATCTCCAGCGAAGGCCAGGATATATTTTGGTTCACGGATGAGGATGAAATTACTGCGAATCAGGAGCGACTCAGCGAGCTTGTTACGATCCTGTCGTCCAGGCTTGGAAAAACTCTCCGCCATAACCTCGGTCACATACGATGTGGTACTACCGCGTCTGATTGTGGGAACCTCCAAATCGAGGATTTAACATCGATTCCAGATCTTGTAGCCGGGGCCCTATCTGAACTCTTTGCGGAATACTCGGTTGAAGGAATCAACCTGAGTCGAATTATTGCGCCACCGCCTCCAGATCTACCCTATAAGACAAAATCGCTTATGAATTGGTTTTCTGATTCGAGACTGCCATTTCGCCGCATGGTCGTGCTCATAGAGCCCATGCAAAACACGACCAATCTAACGTTGAAACAAATTGTATTTCACGGAACCTCAGGCACCGTTTAAAAGATTGAACAAACGTGAAAAATACGTCCCGCATCCTTACTATACTATTTGGCCGGGATGGCGAGCGGCTGGCCCTTCTCCGTGATGAGCGTCGTGACGAGCTTCATCGGCTTGGTCTTGCTGAGATTGATGCCCTCGTGCACGTAGGTCGGATTGGCCGGATCGGACTGGAAATAGACCGCGACGCCGGGCTTCAGATCGACCGGCGGCTTGCCCGCCTCTTCTATCCTCCCCTCGCCCTCCAGGACATAGATGAACTCCTGTCCGGGGTGATAATGCTTGCCGGTCTTTGCCCCCGGCTTGAACTCGGCGACGAATATCGTCACCTCTTTCTTCGGGTCCGCCTCCAGCGGCTTTTTCAAGATCACGGTGCGCGTCACGCCCTCCTGTGCGCGTGCCGGGCCGGCCATCGAGACAACGACCCCGGAGACCAGGGTCAAAGCAACGATCAAGCCTATGTTCGTTTTCATGCTGTTTCCCTTCAATAAGTAAATTTTGGTATTGCGTATATATAGGACGAGGGCCGGAACTGTCAATACGAAGCCCGCCGGGCCGGACGCGTTTAGCGCCCGGCTCCAAAGCGCGGCGGCGCGCTACTTCGCCTCGCCCGCCGGCGCAGCTTCCCTGATGAGCTTCAATACCGGCGCGGTGTCCTGCAATTCGATGTCGGGGATAACGAGGTATTTTCGCCCCTTGATGAGCCGGCTTTCCGCCGGCAGATCGTCCTTCGGGATGTCGACGCGGCGCGAGTTGGGGGCCGCCTCGCCGTACAGGTCGGAATATTTTTGCAGCGCCGCCTGCCCCTTCCGCGAGAGGAACCAGTTGATGAACACGCGCGCGGCGTTGGGGTGCGGCGCGCCCTTGATGAGGCTCATCGAGCCGCCGCCGCTGGTGATGTAGGCTCCCTCTTTCCACTCGCCGGTGTCGAACTCGTCGACCGGCAGCCCCTGATCCCGGGCCCGGGTCGCCTCCCGGCAGGCGAGGCAGATGGCAAATTTTCCGCTCGCGAGCCAGTCGGTGATCTGCCGGCGGTCGCGGCCGAAGGTCAGGTCCATCGCGCCGAAAAAGCGCCGGACGAACTCCGGGCCGAGCTCCGGGTTCTTGTAATAGAACACGAGCGGCGGCCCCATGCCGTTGCCGTTCGGGTCCTGCGAGACGATCCTGCCCTTCCACTTGGGATTCAAAAGGTCCCAATAGGATTTGAACTCCTTGGGATTGACCTGGCCGGTGTTGTAATAGAGGCCCGACGTGCTGGGGTTGGCGATGTAGACGAAGACGCTCCGGTTTTCCGGGTCGGCGTAGAAATGGCCACCGCCGTACCACTTCGTCTGGTCCAGCACCTCGGGGAGGATGAGCGCGGCTTTGATCGAGTCGAGGACCTTGCCCTTGTAAAGCATGCCGTAGTTGGTGGCGGCGCCGCCGCTGAAAATATCGGCGATGATTTTCCCGGCGCGCGCTTCGGCCATGATCTTCACGCCGAGCTGGCTCCCCTGGCCGTTGACGCTCGTGATATGGATCTCGGGATAATCCCGGCGGAACTCGCCCAGCAGCGGCTCGGTGCCGTAGCGGCCGACGTAGAGGTTGAGGCGGCCCTCCTTTTTCGCGGCGGCGGAGGCGAAGGGCTGGCTCGACCGCGTCTATCTCCACGAGTGCGGGC
>DASWFA010000253.1:0-9969 GCA_036394475.1 Binatia bacterium | reverse complement strand
TCCAGCGGCGAGCCGCTGACGGAGGCGAAGCGGGAGATGATCGTCCGCGCGGGCGCCGGCGTTACCTGCCGCTATGCCTTCACCGAGTTCGGGATCGCCGGTTTCGGCTGCGGCAACCCCCGGTTTACGGACGAGGTCCATGTGCATCGAAACGTCGTCGCGCTGGTGCTCCATCCCGAGCCCCTGGACGCCGCCGCGGCGATCCAACCGCTCCTGTTCACGACTATCACCCCGCTGGCCGACCGGCTGCTGCTGAACGTCGAAAACGGAGACTACGGCACGCTCGAGAGAAGGGACTGCGGCTGCGCCCTGGAAAAAGCCGGTCTCGACCTCCATCTGCGCGGCATCCGGAGCTACGAGAAGTTCACCGGCGAGGGCATGAATTACTTCTACGCCGGACTGTTGGAGCTGATCGAAAAAGCTCTCCCCGCCGAATTCGGCGGCGGCCCGGGGGACTACCAGCTGGTCGAAGAGGAAGACGAAAAAGGGCAGACGCGGCTGACGCTCCGGGTCGATCCGCGCATCGGCGATTTAGACGAGGAGAGGCTGCTAGGCCGCCTCCGCGCGGGACTGGCGCGCGGCTCGTGGGAAAACGAATTTCAAGCGCGGGTTTGGGACGGCGCGGGGACGCTCCGGGTCCAGCGGGAAGCGCCTTTTGCCAGCGACCGGGGAAAGATCCTGCCGCTCCGCATGCGGCGCTGAGCGCCGGCGCCGGGCCGCCGGAGCGCGGCTCAGCACGGTATCGTCAGCGTAAAAACCGTGCCCTTGCCGGGCTCGCTTTGCACTTCGACGGACCCCTCGAGAAGGTCCGTATACTTCTTGACGATGTAAAGCCCCAGACCGACGCCGCCGTAAGACCTCGTTTCCGAGCTGTCGAGCTGGTGGAAGATCTCGAATATCGAAGGCAGCATCTCCTTCGGAATCCCGATGCCGGTGTCCGCCACGACGAACTCGACGGCGCGCCGATCGGCCAAATATTGCGCCGTCAGGGCGACGTAGCCCTTTTCGGTAAACTTGATCGCGTTGTTGATGAGATTCTGCAGGATGTGCCTCAGCTTGCCGCCGTCGGTCTTGACGGCGCAGGGCTCCAGGGGATAGCTCCACTTGATGCTGATCGGCTTGTTCAGCGGGATCTCGTAGTTGGATTTGAGGCCGTCCAGAAAATCGCACAGGTTGAATTCGCGCCTGTCGGCCTGGACCTTGCCGGCCTCGATGCTCGTCGCCTGCAGGATCTGGCTGATCATGATCAATAAATCGCTGGAGCGGCCGATGACTTTCTCCAGGGCCCGGCTCTGCTCGCGGTTGACCGAGCCCAGGATGCCCTCCTTGATCATTCCCGTATAGCCCATGACCACGTTGAGCGGCGTGCGCAGCTCGTGCGACATGACGCTCAAAAACTCGTCTTTGGCCTTATTGGCTTTCAGGAGGTTGCGGTTCGCCAGCTCGAGCTCCGAGTTGGTTTTCTCGAGCTCGCTGGTTTTGTCTTTTACCTTTTGCTCCAAAGTGGCGTAAGAGACGTTGAGCTCCGCGGCCATTTTGTTGAATTCCCCGCCCAGCCACTCGATTTCGTCTCCGGTCTCGATCTTCACCCGGTAGTTCAAATTCCCGCTGCCGATGATTTTCGCCCCTTCGTGCAGCTCCAGGATAGGCCCGGTAATCCGGCCGCTGAACCAGGCGATGAGCGCGGCGCCGACCAGGAGACTGATGGCCAGGAGAGCCATCGCGGAGCGCTTCAATGCGTCCACGTTCGCCAGCGCCGCGTCGATGGGCTCCTCCAGAATGACCGCCCAGCCGAGCTCCGGCACGGGCGCATAGGTGGCGAGAACGGGCCGATCCGATAAACCCCGGGTTTCACGGGCCGGAGACGGGTCCGAACGACCCGGGTTGCGCAAAAATTCCCGAACTTTATCGACCTGCTTGAGGTTGATCTGCCGCAATACCATGGACGAGTCTTTATGGGCGATCAAATTCCCCTGTTCGTCCACCAGGTAGGCGTAGCCGGCGGTGCCGAAACGGATCTTTTCCACCGCTTCCCACAAAAACGACAGATCGGCTTCGGCCGACATCACGCCGACGATGTTTTGCGCCTTACCCCAAAGCGGAAGCGCAATCGTCAGAAAGGGCTGGGCCTTGTCGGAGGTGTAGACCCGGCTGATGTAATCCTCTCCCTTCATCGCCTTGATAAACTTGATCGATTTGCTTTGGTCGGCCAAGTCCGAGGGGAAATAGACTTTCCTGTCCGATACCTTCATCACCTCTTTCCCGCCGGCGTCGATGATCGAGGCGTCGGTCAAGCTGTTGTCGTTTTTCACCAGCAAGGCCGCAAGCAGCTGCTGTTCTTTGCTGCCGAGCGGATAGAGGTTGGCGGCGTCCGCCGTGTCGGAAAACCGCTCGATCTTGCGGCGCACAAAGTTGTTGATGCGGTCGGCCGTCACCGAAGCGATCTCGGCTTGCAGCTCGGCGGCGTCGAGCTTGATCTGTCTTTCGGTGTACGAATAGCTGGCGACGACGACGAGCGTCAGTGCGACTCCGAAGAGACTTAGGCCCCACAACAGGAACCGGCGGCGAATGCCGCCGCCGTATAGATACGCCCGGGCTAATTTTTTCCACTCGCTCATGGCGAAATAATTATCGGCCGAATTCGCCCGTTCGAGCGCGATACCCTTGGGAATGAGCCCCATCATCGCTCTCCCTTGCCCGCGGGCCGGCTGTCAATTCACCCCGGGGAATAAGGCCGGCAGCCCATGGACACACCGCCTTTTACCAGGAATGGACCCCATTGCGCAAACTTGAACCTTCGACCTGCCGAAAACTGTTAATATGCCGGGAAATCCCGTGTCTTTATGCCAAGTTCTTCGTCGAAGCTCCAAGGCAGCAGGAATTATGCCATATCCCCGGGCCGCCGCATTATGATAAGCCTTTGAGATCGTTAATAAATTTAGCAGGACGGCGGAGATGTTGATGGCTCACAATCGTCCATAGCGTACCTTAAAATGCACATCTGTCACCCAATAGACTCATTTTTCACTTGACAGTCATGGGGTGTCTACTCTAGGCTGCTTACGTTAGCGCTAGGATGATCCTGGAAGGCGCTCTGCCCACCCCCGACAAAGAGTTCCGGCAGCCGGGTATGTTAAGGGCTAGATAACCCAAAGGGGGGTGCCATGAAAAAAGCTCACCGATGTTACCCGGGATCTCGATGTCCGGGTCACCGCTCGCCCCGCGATACCGGAGAAAACGCGTCGACCGCTCGCCCCCAACCCGGGGCCGGAGCCTCTTTTTATTCCCGTGCCGCCAATCGCGCTGCATGCGACCCCCGGCCTGGTGCGGTCGGGTAGAGGAAAACATGCTCGTAACCGATCAATTTGTGTTTCTCCACCTGCCGCGAGCGGGCGGGACGTTCGTGTACGAGGTCGTCAGGAAATTCTTTCCGTCGGCCCGTGAGATCGGCTATCATTTTCCGCGCGAGCTTCTGCCCGGTGAGTACTCCCACCTGCCGATCCTCGGCACCGTTCGGAGCCCTTGGGAATTCTACGTCTCATGGTTTCACCATCATTATTCCAGCGACAGGTATTCGCCGCTAAAAAATGTACTGTTCTGCTCTGTCAGCGAGGATCGGAAGCTCGATTTTGTCCAGACGATTCGAAACGCGTTGGACCTCGGCGTGAGCGACGACCAGCTCGATGCTTTGATCCGGGCTTTGCCTGAAAACTTCGATTACCAAAAAAGAAACATCCCCAACCTCACCAAAGACGTCATGCGGAAAATCCGGGGCACCGGTTTGGGCCTGTATACTTTTCGATTTAACCAAATGTTCGGGCAAGCCGACGACATCTCTTTCTGCCGGGTCGAGTCGCTGCGCGGCGACCTCATAGCCTTTTTCGAAAAGATCGGAGCCGCAAGCGATGCTTTGCGCAGTTACGTGCTTGGGGGCGACAAGCAGAACAGCTCCGAGCACGTCCACTACTCGACCTATTATAAGCCGGAGCTCGCGGAGTTGGTTTCCATTCGCGACCGCCAGTTGGTCGAGCGCTTCGGGTTCACCTTCGAAGGACAGGCGCAGAAAACGAACAAGGCCCAGCTTGACGATACCGGCCCGGCGCGAACCGGTCCCGTGTCGCTCGAGGCGGCGTCCGAGGGATATCGAGCCGGCCCCGGGGATGTTCCGATCAAAACGTAGAGAGAGAGGCGATGATGGAGCGGAAAGTGGCACATGCATGCGGCAAGATTATCCTCAGCGGCAATACGGCGAACCGGTACGGCAGACGGGCCCTTGCGGTCCCCATCGACATGCACATAACGGTCACATGGGAGCAGGGTGATAACGATCGGGACGGGCTCCGCATCGTCTGGGCGGGCCAAAAAGAAGACGGCGTCTGGTTGGCCACTACCCGGAAAATTATCAAGCTGATCGAGGCGCACGTCGGGAGCCTCGCGGGCAGGCTCACCATTCAAAACACGCTGCCTTTAGGAAAAGGGATGGGAAGCTCCACCACGATCGTGGTTGCGCTCGCCCGGTGTTTTTTGGGAGAGCATTGCAAAGAGGAGGCTCTCGCGATCGAGGATGTCGTCAACAAAGGCCATAGCGGGATCGATTTCGCCGCCATCTGGGAAGAGCGTCCGATCGTTATTACAAAAAACAGTTACGAATTCACCGAGCTGCCGGAATCATTACGACACGGCTTTCTCATCGACACGGGCCTTCCCGCCGAACCGACCTCTATCATCGTACAGCGGCTTAAGGAAAGGGAGCCGAAAGAAAGGGTTATCAGGGACTACGTAGAGACCATCGGCGATTGCACGGAGCGATTGCTGTCCGGCGAAGATCCTCTTACGGTGCTTCCGGATCATCACAAAGGACAGGTGGACCTCGGCGTCATACCCCCGCGTGTGCGATGGCTTATCGAAAAGATTCAACAGTCGGGCGGCGCGGCCAAAGCGGCGCGTTTTGGGGGGGCGACCGGCGGAGTGGGAATGGTCTTTGCCGTGCACCCAAACGCCAAGGTCCTCAAAACCGGACTCGGCAGCGCGGCCGTGCGAATCGACTACGACCCATCGCGGCGCCGCTTCATCAGCCAGGTAGAGCCGGTTTCCACCGCGCCGTCGCGGGGCAACTGGGGCAATTGGGAGGGTGCGGCATAAATATACGATGAGCTTTCCTGTCGTCCCGGCGGCGCCCTAACCGGCCAGCCGAGACTCTTGGTTTCTCCCTTCCTCGAGACCTCACTCCTCCAGATGCGGTCCTGGCAGAATCCTTCCCTTATTTATTCTTGACGGACGATCTCCATCTGTCCTACTTTGTTTTTGAACCATATCGGGCTTGGGCCTCAGGCTCGGCACAATCCGAGATTGCCTCGTGGCCCGGCAGCCTTTGTGTGCAGTCGATGAATCCGGCGGTAAAAGATCGTCGGACGAAGAGAGATTCCGTGCATAAGACCGTCGCAAAAGGGTGAAGGGCCGCGTTCGCCGCGTCAAAAGCGCCGTATGATCATTCCTTTACACGAGTATACGGCGGAGAACATAGAGGCCGCGCGGCCGATCCGGGACAACTTGCGGAGCGGGTCAAAGAGCGTAGAATAAGGAAAATCGTGTACTGATCGCCGGCAGGACGAGACATACAGGTAAGGGTAAACGCGCATGAAAGAAAAGATCCTCGTTTTAGCGATTGGCGCCTTCATCCTTGCTACCTTTTATCCAGCCGGGGCGCAGCAGCCGGCGAATATCCCGCGGATCGGGTTTATCCACTCCTCGCGCACTGCCGCAGACCCGTCGTCTCAATTCGATGCATTCAAGCTGGGACTGCGGGATCTCGGTTACGTGGAGGGCAAAAACATCCTGATCGAGAGCCGCTATGCGGAGGGCAGGTTGGATCGGATGGCAGCGCTGGTCAACGACCTTGTGCGACAGCGAGTCGATGTCATTGTAGCGCCGAACAATGTGGTGATCCGCGCCGCTAAAGAAGCGACCAAAACCATCCCTATCGTCATGGTCACCACCGTCGACCCCGTTGCCGCGGGCTATGTGAAGAGCTTCGCGCATCCGGGTGGAAATATTACCGGGCTGGCAAATCTCAGTCGCGATTTAAGCGCGAAGCGTGTGGAGCTGCTGAAGGAAGTGCTTCCCAAGATGTCGCGGCTCGCCGTACTGTGGGACGGGGACGGTCCGGGACCGGCCGTCGCTCGTAAAGAGTACGAGACGGCGGCGCGGGGTTTCAAGCTGGAGCTTCACTCCCTTGCGGTACACGGTCCCAACCCGGATTTCGCGGCAGCCTTCCAAGCCGCCAAAACGGCGCGCGCGGAAGCGCTGATCGTCGTCGGGAACGCTTTAATGTACCAGCACGCCCAACAGGTTTTCGACCTCGCCACAAAAAATCGGCTCCCGTCAATGACCGAAGAGGGCCGCTACACAGAGGCCGGCGGCCTGATGTCCTACGGAGCGAACATAACGGATTTATACCAGCGCGCCGCCGGCTACGTCGTCGAGATTCTGAAAGGTGCCAAGCCCGCCGACCTTTCCGTGAAGCTGCCGTCAAAATTCGAGATTTTGATCAATCTCAAAACCGCGCAGCACCTTGGGCTCGCGATACCGCAGGCGGTGCTGATCCAGGCGGATAAAGTCATCAAATAAAGCGCTCGGGCGTCGCGTGGGAGGTCGCATGGGAACTCTGGGTTTTATCGGCACGGGAGGCATGGGCGGCGGGATGGCCGCCAACCTGATCAAGGCGGGCCACCGCCTGGCCGTCCACGACCTCCGGCGCGAGGTGGCGCGGAATCTCGAGAGCCAGGGAGCGGAGTTCAAGGAATCCCCCCGCGCCGTGGCCGAAGCGTCGGAGCTGGTGTTTTCCATGCTGCCCTACAACGAGGCGGTCGAGGCGGTCGGTTTGGGCAAGGGCGGCCTCGTCGAGGCGGCCCGGGGCGCGAAAACATTGATCGATTTCAGCAGCATCGATAAAAAGACCATTCTCAAAGCGGACGCCGGGCTCCAGCCGAAAGGCTGGCGCATCCTCGACGGCTCGGCCGGCGGCGTCGAAGAGCACGCCGCGGCGGGCACGCTCTCCTTGTGGCTTTCCGGGCCGAAAGACCTCTTCGAGCTCCATCTCCCGGTCCTCCGGGCGATGGGGAAAAACATCATGCACGTCGGCGAGCTGGGCAACGCCAAGCTCGTGAAGAACGCGATGGCGATGTTCGCCGCGATCCAGCATATGGGCCTGGTGGAGATCGCCACCTGGCTCAAAAAGGGCGGCGTGTCGGAGGAGACTTTTCAAGCCGTGCTCAAAAATTCGCAGAGCCGCTCGGAAGGGATCGAGCGGATGTGCGAGACGCTCGTCGGCCGCAAGTTCAAGCCGCGCAAATCGTGGATGCCGAAGGACGTGGGCTTCGGCCTGGACATGGCCCGGGAGATGCAGATGCCGATGCCGTTCAGCGCGCTCGCCTACCAGATGTTCGGCATCGCGCAGGCGAACGGCCTCGACGGCTACGAAGCGACCGGCATCGCCCATCACGTCTACCAGCTGATCGCGGGGGAAAAGAAGCAGGGGAGCTAGCATGCCGGTTTTTCAATTCCCGATTCCCAATCCCTGATTCCTGTTTTTTTATGGTCCCGCTCGACCGCCTGTCGCGCTTTTTGAGCTTCCTTTTGCGCCATCGCCCGAGCGAGTATCCGCTCGCCTTCGACGGGCGCGGCTTCGTCCCGTGGAAGGATCTCATGGAGCGGGTCCGGGGACGCTTTCCGGAGGCGACCGAAGAGGACGTTCGCGGCGTGGTCGACGGCCCGGACAAAAAGCGCTTCGAGCTCCGCGCCGACCGGGTGCGCGCCACCTACGGCCACTCGTTTGCCGTCGATCTCGGCGGCGAGAGCGTGGCGCCGCCGGCGCGCCTCTACCACGGCACGGCGCGCGACCTGGCGGAGACGGCGCTCCGCGAGGGGTTGAAGCCGCGCGGCCGCGCCTACGTGCACCTGAGCGCGACGGCGGAGGAGGCGGTCGCGGTCGGCCGCCGGCGCGATCCCGACCCGGCGGTGGTGGTCGTCGACGCCCGGGCGGCGCACTCGGACGGAATCGCCTTTTACGCCTCCGGCCCGCTCTATCTCGCGGCCGAGATCCCGCCGCGCTTTCTCTCGCTCGGGGAAGCCTAGACCCCCCTGTTCCTGCCCATGGCGCCGCGTCGCAAAATCCGCTTTCAGCCCCGCGATCTGCTTTTTTTGCTCGTCGCCCTCGTCGTCGGCTATCTCACGATCGTCCCTCTCGTCATGCTGGTCTACGGCAGCTTTAAAAGCAGCCCGCCGGGCGTTCCCGGCCCTTTTACGCTCGAGCATTACCGGGCGCTGTTCCAGCGGCCCGAGATGCTGGGCTCGCTCAAAAACTCGCTCGTCTTCGGCCTGGGGTCGAGCCTGCTCGCGTTTACCGGCGGGGCCTATCTCGCCTGGGTGACGGAGCGGACCAACATGCCGCTCAAAAAAGCGATCTACGGCTCCATCCTGGTGCCGCTGATCGTTCCCGGCCTGCTGATGACGATCGGCTGGATCATGCTGTTCAGCCGCAGGTCCGGGCTCGTCAATCTCGCCGCCCGGCACCTCTTCGGCCTCGAAGAGCCGCTGGAGCTCTACAACATGGCGGGCATGATCTGGGTGCTCGGCACCGATCAGATCCCGCTCGCGTTCCTGCTGCTCTCCGCCTCGTTCCGCTCGATGGACCCGGCGTTGGAGGAGGCCGCCGTCATCTCCGGCACCGGCATCGTGCGCACCACGTTTCAAATCACGTTTAGAATTCTCCTGCCGGCGATCCTGGCGGTGTGGATGATCAGCTTCGTGCGCGCGATCGAAAATTTCGAGGTGCCGGCCCTGGTCGGCGTGCCGGCCGGCATCCTGGTGTTCGCCAGCGAGGTGTACCTGGCGACGCACAAAATCCCCACCGATTTCGGCCTCGCCAGCACGTTCGCCGTGGTGTACATGGCGGTCACGGCGGTCGGCATCCTGTTCTACCTGAAGGCGACCAAGGTCTCCGAGCGCTTTGCCACGATCACCGGCAAGGGCTATCGCCCCGTCGCCTTCGACCTCGGCGGCTGGCGCTATCCGATCGCGGCGCTCACCCTGCTCGTCACTTTTGCGCTTTTCCTCCTGCCGGTCTTGACCGTCGTCTGGTCTTCGTTCCTGCCCTATTACATGCCGCCGTCGCAAGAGGCGCTGGAGAGCTTCACGCTGGGGAACTACCGGGCGCTGTTCGATCTCCCGCTGATCGAGCGGGCGTTTCGGAACAGCCTCATCCTCGGGCTCGCGAGCGCCACGATCGTCATGCTGCTCACCGCGATCGTCGCCTGGCTCGTCGTCCGGAGCCGGACGCGCGGCAGCGGCGCGCTCGACTTTCTCGCCTTCAGCCCGATCGCCGTGCCGGGGCTCGTCCTCGGCATCGCCATCCTGTGGCTCTATCTCACCGTGCCGATCCCGATCTACGGCACCTTGTGGATTTTGCTCGTCGCCTACGTCATCAAATACATGCCCTACGGCATGCGCGCCTGCTCGTCGTCGATGCACCAGATTCAAAAGGAGCTGGAGGAGGCGTCGGAGGTGAGCGGCGCCTCGCGGCCCTACACCTTCGCGCGGGTGCTCCTGCCGCTGCTCCTGCCGGGCTTTGTCGCCGGCTGGATCTACGTGATTACGCATTCCTTCCGCGAGCTCTCCACTTCCGTTATGCTATACCGCAGCGGGACGGAGGTGCTCGCCGTCGTCATGTACGAGCTGTGGGACGCGGGGCAGTACCCCGAGCTTTCCGCCCTCGGGATGACCCTGGTGATCGTCCTCGTCGCGATCAGCCTGCTGGCGCGCTGGGTCGGCGGCAAGTTTTCCGTCCAGCAGGCGTAGAGCGCGCCGTTCGAACCGAGCCGGGACCATCGTGGAAACCAAAGAGATCATCAAGTCGGCCGGCGCGCTGGCGAAAACGTATCGCGTCGAGGACGGCGGGAAATTTCGCCTCAA
>DASWFA010000252.1:0-6054 GCA_036394475.1 Binatia bacterium | reverse complement strand
ACGATACTCTCGTCCACGATATCTTCGAACTTCAAGGCCGTCCCGGGCTTGCGGGCCGCCTCCTGGATCTGCTGCTCCATGCCCGGCCGGGTCACCAGGGGCACCCGCTCGTAGAGCTTGGCCATCACCTCGTAGGCGCTTTCCAGGTACTCCTCGTTGTCCTGCCGGCTGTACTTGGCGATGATCTTTTTGGTTTCTTCTTTCCGCGTCTTGAAAAAATGCGTCGCCTCGATGAGCGCCATGACGATGCGCCGAACCGTCTCCCGCTGGCCCGTTAAAAAGGTCCGGGTCGTATTGGCGCAGATATAGGGAAAGTCGAAGCGCTTCGGCAGATCGGCGGTGCTGATGAGCACCTTGTGGGGGAAGCCCTTGGCGAGCTTGACGATCCCCGGAGGAGAGGGGAAGCCGACGATCCGGCCGCCGCGGAAGGCCGCCGCGCGCTCCGCCGGGCCGCCGACCTGGATGATCGGCACGTCCTTGACCGGCGTCAACCCGAGGCCCCGGAGCAGCACGTGGGCCGCCGTGTCCGAGGCGCTGCCGATGCGGCTGATGCCGATGCTTTTGCCCCGCAAGTCCTCGGCCGTCTTGACCGACTCCTGGACCACCAGCTCGTAGGGCAGGGTGTTGATGTAGCAGGCGACGGTCACCAGGCCGACGCCGCCGACGACCGCGCTGGCGATCGCGTTGCCCGCGGCGTTCCCCACCTTGACGTCGCCCGCGATCAGGCTGGTGACGCTGATCGGCGTGCTCTGAATAAAAACCAGCTCCGAATCGACGCCGTGCTTCTTATAGAAGCCGCGCTCCTGGGCGACGAAATAGACCGCGTTGGTCGCGTCGGCGGAGCTGTAGGAGATCCTGATTTTTTCCTCGGCGCGGGCGGGAGCCGCGCCGAGCGCCAGCGCCAGCGACGCGGCGGCGGACAGCCGAACGATCCAGCCTGGGTTTGCCATAGACGTGCTCCCGTTGAACAATTGCGCCCGGCGCTTTCAAGTCTGGTCGGCCTGCGGGTCGGCCCGGGCGATCAAGTCCATCAATAATTTGGCGTGCCGGCGGTCCGACGCGGCGATCCGCTCCAGCCGGTCCGCCAGCTCCGGCGCCGTTTCGCGCAGCCGCGCGGCCCGCTCGACCAGGCGGTTGTCGAGCGCGTTCTGGTCGTTTAAGTCCTGGGCCATTCTTTCCCAGTGATTTTTTCCCGATGGGAGATCCAGGGGAGATTCTTCCGGCGGCCCGGCGAGCGGGACCTTGTCGCCGAGGAGGTCGGCGCTGGCCCGTTTTTCCCCGGCCATGCGGCGCAATTCCGCCGCCATGTGGGGGTAGGGCGCTTTTTCCGCGTGGCGGGCTATCTGGTCGGCCAGCCGGACGAGGTCGCGGCGGCTTTCCTTGAGGATCTCCAGCGGGTCGCCGGCGGCCGGTTTTCCGTTTCGTTTTCTGAACATTTCGAACACGTTGCGGTCTCCTAGGCGCGCAGAAGGTATAGATTCTACCGCCGGGGTTGTCAAGTTGCCGGGTTGACTTGGGAGGCTAGATCTGTTGAAGTGAGTGTTTCCAACGGTCGCGACAGGAGGAAAGCTCATATGGCCCGTATCACCGTCGAAGATTGCCTCGAAAAAGTCTCCAGCCGCTTCGAATTGGTCATCCTGGCCGCCCAGCGGGCCCGGCAGCTTTTCAAGGGGGCCAAGCCTCTGATCGAATCCGACAACCGCGAAGTGGTGGTCGCGCTCAGGGAGATAGCCGCGGGAAAAGTAACGAGAATGGCGAAGGAATTAAAGCCGGCATAGGTCCTTTCCGCTCTCTTTTCTTTTTCCCTCCGCCCGGCCCGTTTCGCCCCAAATCCGTCCCGTTTCCTCCCACCGCCTTACTTGAAAAGGGCCCGGAAACGGGGTAGTTTTTTTTAAAGCCGAACGATTTCTGCAAGCCTCCGGTGAAGTACGGCGAGGCGGTGCCGCGGCGGTCGCCGAGAGCCCATGTCTAAACGAGATGAAGAGCGCGAAGAGAACGTCGCTCCGAAAGAGATCGATCCCGCCCAGGAGATCGATCTGACGGAGGCGGAGGCCGCCGCCTCGAAATCGCTCGTCCCGTTCGATTCCCTCCAGCGCTATTTGGCCGAGATCCGGCGCTACCCCATACTCAGCCGCGAGGAGGAGCACCGCATCGCGGTCGAATTCAAAGAGCAGGGCAAGCTCGAAGCCGCCTACAAGCTGGTCACGGCGAATCTCCGATTGGTGGTGATGATCGCGCGGGAATACCAGCGCGCCTACCGCAATCTCCTGGACCTGGTCCAGGAGGGCAACATCGGCCTGATGGAGGCCGTCAAGAACTTCGATCCCTACCGCGGCATCCGCTTTCCCTCGTACGCGGTGTGGTGGATCCGCGCCTACATCATCCGCTACATCATCAACGACTGGCGCATGGTCAAGATCGGCACCACCCAGGCGCAGCGAAAGCTTTTTTTCAATCTACAGAAGGAAAAGGAAAAGCTCGAAGCCGAAGGGTTTACCCCGGGTCCGAAGCTCCTGGCCGAGCGCCTGAACGTGAAGGAGGGCGAAGTCGTCGAGATGGAGCAGCGGCTCGCCAACCGCGACCTCTCCACCGACGTGCCGATGGGCGAGGACGGCGAAGCGACCCTGTTGAGCTTTTTGCCCGACACCCGGGAGACTCCGGAAGAGAGCTTCGCGACCGCCGAGTACCGGCAGCTCCTGGGCGAGAAGATCGAGCAGTTCGCCGGCGGTCTGAAGGACAAGGACCTGGTCATCTTCCGCGAGCGGCTTTTGAACGAAGAGCCGCTCACGCTGCGCGAGATCGGCGAAAGATACGGCATCAGCCGTGAGCGCGTCCGCCAGATCGAAGAGCGGCTTAAAAAAAGGCTCAAGGATTTTCTCGGCAAGGAATTCAAGGACGTCAAGGACGCCGTTACGGAGTAGGGCCGTTCAAAAAGGCCGGCCCCAAAAGATTCGACTACCTCCGCCCATCAGGTCCCCACGTTTCGGGTTCTCATAGGTAAATTGCAACCCTGCTTGCGACTTCCATTTGTATTTGATAGCTAGGTGGAAATCGCCATCGCCGGGAAGGAAATTCATCTTGCGCTTCGAAAGAGAAATAGAAATTACCAACTCGAGGGAAAAAGTCTGGCGTTTTCTCTGGGACGTCGACCGCTTCATCGCCTGCGTGCCCGGCTGCAAGGAGGCCGTCACGGTGGAAGCCGGCAAGCACTACACCGCGACCATGACGGAAAAGGTCGGCCCGTTCCGGGTCGAGTTCCCGATGAAAATCGAGGTTCTCGAGAGCCGCGAGCTCGAGTACATCAAGGCGCTGGCGACCGGCAGCGACAGCCGGGTCGGCAGCCGCATGAAAGTGGAGCTCGAAGTGCGCTTGAGCGGCGCGGGGGACAAAACGACCCTGGCGCTCGCGGTCTCGGTCGATATTCTCGGCAAGCTCGCGACTCTGGGCCACAGCATGATCAAGCGCAAGGCGGACCAGGTGATGGACGAGTTCGCCGCGGCGCTCAAGCATAAACTGGAAGGGGCCGCCTAGGTGCTCCGGCGTTTTCACCTGGAAGAGCCCGAGAGCGTCGGGGAAGCCTCGGATCTGCTGGCGCGCCACGGCGAGTCGGCCCGCGTGTACGCCGGCGGCACCGAGCTGCTGCTGGTGATGAAAGAGGGGCTGGCGCATTACGAGCGGCTCGTCAACGTCAAAAAAATTCCCGGGCTGGACGGGGTCACGCCGGACGGCGGCGCGATCGCCATCGGCGCCCTGGCGACGCACCGCCGGCTCGCCGAATCTCCCGTCTTGAGGGAGCGCCTGCCGTCTTTTGCGCGCATGGAAGCGCAGGTGGCCAACATCCGCGTCCGCGAGGTCGGGACGATCGGCGGCAACCTCTGCTTCGCCGAGCCGCACGCCGACCCCGGCGCGCTGCTGCTGGTCCTCGGCGCGACGCTGGTCGCCGCCCGGGCGTCGGGGCGGCGCGAGATCCCGGTCGAAAAGTTTTTCGTCGACGCCTACGAGACCGCCCTGGAAGACGGCGAGCTGCTCACCGGGATCCGCGTGCCGCTGCCGCCCGCCCGATCGGCCGCGGTCTATCTGAAGTTCGGCTACCTCGAGCGCCCGAGCGTCGGCGTCGGATTATTTTTGTCCCTGAGCGGAAAAGGGAACGGCAAAGGACAATCCGTCGGCGACGTGCGCGTCTCCGTCGGCTGCGTCGGACCGACGGCGCGGCGGATCGAGGAAGCGGAAGCGCTGCTCGGCGGCAAATCGCTCGAGGAAGCGGCGCGCCTCGTCGGGGAGGCCGGCGCCGCGGCCGCGCGGGCCGCCGATGCGATCAGCGACCTCCACGGAGCGAAAGACTATAAAGAGCACATCGTCGGCGTCCTGTTGAAGCGGGCGTTCCAGCAGGCGGCGGCGGAGTGCCGGTGAGGAACCGAGGAAAGGCCGATCCATGTCGAGCTTGATGTCGAAACCGCGCGGCGGCCAGACGATTCCCGTCTCGCTCACCGTCAACGGCACCGCCTACGATCTGGAGATCGAGCCGCACGAGCTGTTGTTGGACGTGGTCCGCGAGCGGCTCGGCCTCACGGGGGCCAAGCGCTCGTGCGACGTCCAGGTCTGCGGCGCCTGCACGCTGCTGCTAGACGGCCGGCCGGTAAGCTCCTGCACATTGCCGGCGTTCGAGGCGCGGGGGAAACAGGTTCAGACGATCGAGGGGCTGGCCGAGGACGGCAAGCTCCATCCGCTGCAAGAGGCGTTCATCGAGCACGGCGGCTTTCAGTGCGGCTTTTGCACCCCGGGGATGATTCTCACGGCGAAGGTGCTGCTGGAGGAAAACCCGGACCCGAGCGAAGAGAAGATCAAGCACTTCATGCACGGCAACATCTGCCGCTGCACCGGCTACAAGAAAATCATCGAATCGATCGCCGCGGCGGCCAAAAAAATGCGCGCGCCCCGGGCCGCCCGCAAAGCCTAGCTCTCGATCCCGTATTCCTTCCATTGCGCCGCCACCCGGCTCAGGTGCTCCTTGGGCGGGAGGGCGATCGCCGGGTAGTCGTGCTTGCGCGTCGCGTCGATGGCGAGCCGGGCGCCGACGTCGCGGATGGAATCGTGCTGGGGAACCTGGCGCGGCGCCTGCGACGGGTCGAGTCCGACCGCCTGCGTGTCGCGCTCGATGTAAACGTCCTTGTCCGGCCGGACCCGCCAGCTGAGCGCCCAATCGACGTCGAAGTCGTCCCACACGTCGATGTCGTCGTCGACCACCACGGTGATCTTCCCGAAGCCGGTGCGCAGCGACCAGATGCCGTACATCAATTGCTTGACCTGGCCGTCGAACTGCTTGTTCATCGATACCACGGCGTAGGCGCCGCTGCCGCCGGCTTCCTTCAGGCGCAGATCTTTGACCGGCAGGCGGAGGTTGTACTTCAAGTGCTTGAACAGGGGCCACTCCCGCCCGACGCCGCGGATGCAGCTCGATTCCGACGGCGGGCGCTGGCTGATGAACGCCTGGTAAATCGGCTTATTGCGGAAGGTCATGCATTTGATGTTGAACACCGGCTGCTTGCCCGCGGGGCCCATGTAGCCGGTGTACTCGCCGAACGGCCCCTCCATCTCGCGGAAGTTGGCCGGGATTTCCCCCTCGAGCACGATCTCGGCGGTCGCCGGCACTTCGAGCGGCACCGTCTCGCACGGAACCATCTCGACCGGTTCGCCGCGGAGCGCTCCGGCGACGGCGAACTCGTCCAGCTCCTCCGATATTTTCGACACCGAGACGTAGCCGATGCTCGGGTCGGCGCCGATGACGACCGCCACCGGTGTGGGCTGGTTCCGCTCGTCGTTTTTTCTCACGTGCCAGGCGGCGTCCTGCCGCTTGCCGAAGAGAAAGCCGGTTTTGTTCGGGCCTTTCACCTGCATGCGGTAGGTGCCGATGTTGCGCACTCCGCTCTCCGGGTCCTTGGTGATGACGTAGGGCGAGGTGAAGAAAGGGCCGGGATCTTCGCCCACCGTCCAGGTGGGGACGGGGAGCTTCTGAATGTCGATCTGGCTGCAGTGTAAAATATTTTCCTTGCAGGG
>DASWFA010000251.1:0-9779 GCA_036394475.1 Binatia bacterium | reverse complement strand
GTACGTCGGCGATTGTTTTTACGTCGAGCTCCAGCCGGCGTCCGTCGAGGCGCCGGTGCAGATCGTCGAGCATGCGCAGGACGGCTGCTTCGTCTCCCCGCCGTCCCAGGCGGCGATTCTGAAGAACGACCTCGTCGCCGCCGGCGTGCAGACGTTTTTCTTCCAGGCGACCGGCGGCTTCGTGCTCGCCGGCGGCGACCCGTGCGAGGCGCAGAGCTTCCACGGCTATCTCGGCGTCGAAAATAAAATCGTGCAGCGGATCGCCAAACGCATGAGCCTGATCCGGAGTTCCATCAACAGCCAGTTCCCAGGCAACCACCCGCCGGTCGCCGGCGACGGCAATTTTTCGGGGAGCAGCCCTTCCAGCGCGCCGCCCATGTTCGATCTCGCGGCGCTCGCGACCGACCCCGACGGCGACCCGCTGACGTTCGCTCTGGTCCGTCCCGCGTCGGCGCGCGGCGTTCCGCTGAGCCTTTCCGGCTCGACGGTGATCTACGACTTCGCCGCCGCAGGCCTCACCGGACCGACGATCAACGACGCTTTCGTCTACGTCGCCGACGACGGCAAGGGAAAAAAGCGCTTCGGCGTCGTCCGGGTCACGATGACGGCGCCGTAAAATAAACAGACGGGAAGCATCGCCCGGCTCTCCCGGCGTTTCGGAACGACTTTCGCCTCCTTCCAGTCCCATGGATCGACGGGATCGTCTTCGTCGAATCCTCCGGAGCTTGAAAATTACTCCCCAAGCAGGATAAACCCTATGCATGGCAATCGTGAAAGTGGAGCATCTCTCGAAGTCGTTTGGCGACTACAAAGCGCTCGACGGCGTGGGCTTCGAGTTCGAGCACGGCATCCTCAGCATCCTCGGCCCTTCGGGGTGCGGCAAGACGACGATGCTGCGCTCGATCGCCGGCCTGGAAGTCCCCGACGACGGCGAGATCTACATCGACGACAAGATCCAGACCTCGATCCGCGACGGCGTCCTGGTCCCGCCCTATTCGAGGGAGATCGGCTTCGTGTTCCAAAACTACGCGCTCTGGCCGCACATGACGGTCTATAAGAACGTCGCCTTCGGCTTGAAGCTCAGAAAAATTCCCGACGCGGATATCCGCAGAAAGGTGCTGGCGGCGCTCGATCTGGTCGGCCTCCCCAAGCTGGAAGAGCGATACCCCTCGCAGCTCTCCGGCGGCCAGCAGCAGCGCGTCGCGCTGGCGCGGAGCCTGGCGATGGAGCCGCGGCTCATCCTGCTCGACGAGCCGCTCTCGAACCTGGACGCCAAGCTCCGGGAGGAGATGCGGGTCGAGCTGAAAAAATTGATCAAGAAGGTCGGCATCAGCGCCATCTATGTGACCCACGACCAGGAAGAGGCGTTCGTAATCTCCGATTTCGTCATCGTCATGGACAAGGGAAAAATTCTCCAGTACGCGACCCCCGACGATATCTACAACTGGCCCGCGCACCGGTTCGTCGCCTCGTTCATCGGGCGCTCCGTGCTGGTCGACGGCCAGATCACCCAGGCGGAAGGGGACGATTGCCGCGTCGTGGTGCCGGAGTTCGGCCGCGCCACCCTGGTGTGCCGACGGCCGCCGGGCCTCGCGGCGGGGACCGTCTGCCAGCTCGTCATCCGGACCGGCGAGATCAAGCTCAGCAGCAGGAAATTCGACCACACGGAGAACGTTCTCCAAGGCGTGATGACGAGCCGCGACTATCGCGGCGGCCTCACGGACCACCGGGTTCAGATCGGCTCGAGGGAAATCGTCGTCACCTCGCACAAGCTGTGTCCGATGATCAGCCTCGACGGCGACGGCGAGAAGGTCTTTCTCCACATCGACAAATCGGCCATCAGCCTGATCACGGATCACATGCCGTCCGCGCTGCATCCCATTTGAGCCTTCGGCCTCAAGGAGCCTCCCATTAACTGGAATTCGTTAAAACTCGCCTACCGGCAGGGCGTGCTGATCCCGCTGTTTTCCAGCGTCGTGGCGGGGTCGCTCATCGTCACGCCGATCGTCATCGTTATCATCCGCAGCTTCACGACGGCGCGCCTGGGGGCGGCCGTCGGCTTCACGCTGGACAATTACCTGCGCGTGCTGCGCGACCCGCAGATCCTGCCGATGCTCCAAAACTCCGTCGTCTACGCCGGGGGCTCCGCCGCGCTGGGAACGCTGGTGGGGGCGATGCTGGCGTGGATCGTCGCCCGGACCAACACGCCGGGAAAGGCGCTGGTCGAGCTGATGCCGCTCTACCCGATCCTGATGCCGCCGGTGATGAAGAACATCGCCTGGGTCCTTCTGCTCTCGCCCAGGTCCGGCATCCTGAACAATATGCTGCAGCAGACCTTCGGATTCGAGGGGCAGATATTCAACGCCTTTTCCCTTCCGGCGATGATCTGGGTCTTCGGCCTCACCTGCGTGCCGCTGGGATACCTGTTCCTGCTGCCGGTCTTTCTCTCCTTCGATCCGTCGCTCGAGGAGAGCGCCTACATCGCCGGCAGCCGGCCGGTGCGGACGCTCTGCCGCATCACGTTCCCGCTCGCGGTGCCGGCGTTTCTCTCGGCGCTGGTCTTGAACTTTTTACGCGGCCTGCGCTCCTTCGAGACGCCGGTCCTGCAGGGCAGCCCCGGCGGCATCAACGTCTTCGTCTCCAAGGTCTACGACTCGATGTCGATCGACTACAACCCCGGCCTCGCCACCGCCTACAGCGCCGTGCTGATCATCCTTTCGGTCGCCGTGCTGCTCCTGTACGTGCGCACCACGCGCTTTTCCGAGCGCTACGCCACGATCACCGGCAAGGGCTACCGGGTCAAGGTCATCGATATCGGCGGCTGGAAGTACGCGACGTTTCTCGTCGTGTTCGGCTACTTCCTGGTCGGCATCCTGATCCCGTTCGTCGTCCTGATCGTCACGTCGCTGATCCCCTACTACGACTACGACACGTTCATGCAGTTCCCGTCGAATATCAACCTCGGGAGCTACCGCCGCGTGCTGCACCACCCGAGCTTCGTGAGCGGCCTGTACAACTCGCTCGGGCTCTCGGTCATCATCGCCGTCGTCACGGTGCTCGCCGGCATCATCATGGCGTTCACGATCTACCGGACCAAGGTCTGGGGCAGCAAGGTCTTCGAGTTCATCGGCACGATGCCGCTGGCGTTTCCGCCGCTGGTTTTGTCGCTCGGCCTCATCATCGCGGTCATCGGCACGCCGCTTTACAACACGCTCTGGGCGCTCGGGGCCGGGCTCTTCGTCGCCTATTTTCCCTACGCGCTCCGAAACGCCTCCGGCGCGATCGTCAATATCCATAAAGAGCTGGACGAGGCCGCCTGGGTCCACGGCGCGCGCTGGCGGCACGTGTTTTTCAAGGTGACGCTGCCGCTGCTCAAGCCGACGATCGCCGGCGCGCTGTTTTATATTTTCATCGAGGCGATCCGCAACATCGACGTCGCCGTGCTGCTGGTCGCGCCCGGGATGGAGTACGGCCCGGTCACGCTGTTCGAATACTTCCGGGTCGGGCAGTGGGCCGAGGCGGCGGCCGGCGGCGTGATCTATCTCATTATCCTGATTCTGGCTGTTTCCATCGCGAAGTTTGTCTTTAAAATCAAGTTGAGTCTATAACCGGACGTTGCCGGGGCCAATCGGAAAAAGGCTTGAAACTCTGGGGATGTTCCCGCTAATATCTCAACTATCCACGAAAGGAGCCTCTAGATGATAAACAAACTTTTGCCGGCCGCAGCGGTTCTCGCCGTCCTGGCCTGGAGCGGCATCGCCCTCGCGGCCGCGCCCGCCGATCCCTACCCCAAGGCCGCCGCCGAGCTTTACGAGAAGGCGAAGCAGGAAGGCGCGGTGGTCGTCTATACGGTCTGGGACGTCGAGCACATCGTCGCCATCCTCGACGCCTTTTCCAAGCGCTATCCCGGCATCAAAACCTCCTACTGGCAGGGGCGCAACCCGGAGATCGTCCAGCGGGTGGTGACCGAGTTCCAGGCGGGGAAGGACAGCGTCGACGCGATCCTCTCCGACAACGCCCCGCCCGTGATCCGGGCCGCCGGCGCGATCCAGCCGTACGAGACCGTGCAGAAGAATTTCCTCATCCTGCACGATCCGACCATGCCGGTCGTCAGCCTGCAGATCCAGGCGCTGGTCTATAACACGAAAAAGCTGAAACCGGCCGATCTGCCCAAGAGCTGGGAAGACCTCGCCAACCCCAAGTACAAGGGCAACGTGGCGCTCGACGACCCGATGCGGGCCGGACCGCTGAGCTCGCAGCTCGCCGGCCTCAAGGACTTGTGGAAAAACGACGCCAAGTTCGCCGGCTTCGTCAAGGGGCTCAAGGCCCTCGGCGTCCCGGTGCACAAGAGCACCAGCGCCATGTTCCGGCTGGTGGTCTCGGGCGAATACGCCATCGCCGAGCCGGCGCTGCTGCACGACGCCATGGAGGAAAAGCACGAGAAGGGCTCGCCGGTGGAAATCGTCAAGACGGCGCCGCCGATCGTTTTCCCGCGCTACGGCGCGATCTACGCCAAGGCGGCGCACCCCAACGCGGCCAAGCTCTTGACGGAATGGCTCATCACGACCGAAGGGCAGGCGGCGCTGGACAAGGTCGGCCGCGAGGCCTCGCGCAAGGGCTTCGAGTCGAAGACCTCGATCGAGCACGCCTATCCGAAAGGCACCAAGCCGATCCCGGTCAACGACAAGGGCTTCATGGAAGACCCGAAGAAGTGGCTCGACGCCAACGTCAAGCCGCTGTGGGAGTAGGACCGATCGCCGAAGGCTGAATTACCGAAGCGAAGAAAAGCGGGAGCGGAGGAGAGCGGGTGCTATTCTCCGCTCCCGCTTTTTATTTCAGCGGCGCTCCTCGGGCTGCGCCTTCACTCGCGCGGGCAATGGGCCTCGGCCTCGAGGAAGCCTTCAACCGTCCCGGGTAAGCGATGGTATCGGCTCATTTCGGGTCATCGGAATTTTACGTCCGGGTGCCCGCGCTCGCTCAGGCGTCGCCCTCGTCGCGCTGGGGGATAATAGGCCGTTTGGAGCTATCGCGCGGCGGCCGTGAGCGGTTGGGTCTTTTCCAGCCGCGCGCCGAGGCGCGGATAAAATCGTAGCGTGTTGTCGAAGAAGATACGGCGCTTCAACTCGTCGTCGACGTCCTGGCGCCGGATCAACGCCGGGATGTCCTCCTTGAAGTCCCTCTGATCGCGCTCGTGCGGGTAATCGGAGGCCCAGATGATGATATCCGGCCGGAGCGCCCGGGCCGCCAGCGGCAGCGCGGTCTCCTCGACCTCGGCGGCGAAATAGATATTGCCCCGGCGCAGGTACTCGCTCGGCTTCTGCTTGCAGCGCGGCGAGTACTGACCCTTGCGCTCGAGCTCCTCGTCCATGCGGTCCATCAGCCACGGCACCCAGCCGACGCCGCATTCCAGACAGCCGAAGCGCAGCTTGGGAAACAGCTCGAAGACTCCCTCGAACATCATGCTGACGAGCTGGCGCATCTGGGCGAAGGGATGCTCCAGGGTGTGCGCCACGGTGAAATTGGCCGCCATGTCGAGGCCGAGGTGCGGCGAGCTGAGGCCTCCGTGCGTCGAGACCGGCACGTCGAGGCGCTGGGCCTCTTCCCACAAAGGATAAAAATCGGGGCCGCCGAAGAGCCGGCCGCCGATCGTCACGGCGGGCAGAACCGCGCCGACCATGCCGAGCTGCTCCACACAGCGGCGGAGCTCCTTGACCGCCTCTTCGATGTCCTGCACCGGCAGCAGCGCGACGCCGACGAGCCGGGGACTCGCCTGCATGAAGCGGTGGTAGAGCCAGTCGTTGTAGGCGCGCGCCAGGGTCACCGCCCAGTCGCGGTCCTGGATCGCCGCGTGCGTCAAGCCCTGTGTCGGATAGAGGACGGTCAGCTCGATGCCGTTCTTGTCCAGAAAAGCGAGCCAGTCCTGGGCGCTCGGGCCGGCGCCGCCGCCGGCCCAGCCGCCCGGCTTGCGCAGCGAGCGGAGGTAGCCGTCCATCGTGAGGCCGGGCCAGAAAGAGTAGCTCCGGTGCCATTCCAGGTCGGCGTAAGGCGGGCCGATGTATTCGCGGAGCTGGTCGTCCAGCTCCATCACGTGGCCGTCGGCGTCGAGAATCCGGTAAGCGGACATAAAAATCCCCCGAGATTTTTTCTAGTCCCTGATATTCTGCACGAACCATTCGAGCGGCAGGGGATGGCCGAGGCCCTTCGCCCTGGCCAGCTCGTAGGCCTTGCCGCCCACCGCCGCGAACTGGAGCCCCTGGGTTCCCTGATTGTTCAGGAAGGTGATCTGCTGGTCGCTCGTCCGGCCCTTCCAGCGGCCCGCGATGATGTCGGGGATCGTGCCGATCTCGGCGTTGTCGATCTCGCGCAGCGGCGCGCGCGGCACCTTTCTCTTCTCCGCCTCGGTGCCGTAGAAATAGGCGAACATGCCGTCGCTGCCGCCGATCGTGTCGGGCGGCGGGTTGTCCAATACCAGCGTCGAGCTGCCGAGCCGGCCGATGACGTCGGCGCGCTTGAGCACGTCGGTCCCGGCTTCGTTGTTCCGCACGTTGGTCACGTGCATGCCGGGCTCGAGCCATTCGGCCTTGATCACCGGAATGAGCGAATCGGTGGTCATCGCGACGATGTCCGCGCCGCCGACCGCTTTTTCGGCTTTATCGACGGCCTCGACGGCGACGCCGAGCTTCGCCTCCATCTCGCGCGCGTAATTTTCCCGGTTCGCCCTGGTCGGGCTGAAGACCCGGATCTTTTCGATCCGGCGCGCGCAGGCGATCGCCTCGGCGTAGGTGCGCGCCATGCCGCCCGAGCCCAGCATGCCGAGAATCTTCGAGTTCTCGCGCGACAGGTATTTCGCGCCGAGCCCCGCGCAGGCGCCGACGCGCATGTGCTGGAGATAGCCGTCGTTCATGAGACAGAGCGGCTCGGCGTTCCGGACGCTCAGGAGAAAGATCAGCCCGCAGTAGGTCCCCGGCTCGATGCAATACTTGTCCTCGGTCTGGTACTCGCCGTCGCGCTGCCAGGCGAGCATGTCGGATTTCATCCGGATGGCGAAGACGCCGAGCTTCCGCGACGCCCCCTCCATCGTGCCCCAGCGGTAGTAGTGCGGCTCCTGGGGGACGTAGAAGTCTATTCTAGGCCGGTAGCCGGCGCGCTGCTCGTTCAGCTCCCGGTAGGCGTCTTCCATCGCCACGAGGCAGGCGGGCATGTCGAGCACCTGCTCGACGTGCTCGTTGGTGAGAAAGATCATCGTTGCTCTCTCTTTCTGGAGAGGCTATAGCTGCTTGAGATTCGGAAGTAAAGGAGCGCGCCGATGCTGATTCTCAACAACGACGAGATCGAATCGCTCGTTTCAATGGAGCTGGCGCTCTCGCTGCTCGAAAAAGCCTACCGGGCGCAGGCGGAGGGGCGGGCCGCCTTTCGTCCGCGCTCCGATCTGTACGTGCCGTCGCCCGCGGAAGGCGGCGTCTACGCCTTCAAGTCGATGGAAGGCGCCCTCGCCGACCCGCCGGTCGTCGCGCTCAGGCTCAACTCCGACGTCATCCATTGGGAGAACCGCGGCGGCGCGATCGTCAAGGACAAGCTCCCCAAGGCGCCCGGCGGCAAGTGGGTCGGCCTCGTGCTGCTTTTTTCCACCGCCACCGGCGAGCCGCTGGCGATCTTTCCCGACGGCGTCATGCAGCGCCTCCGCGTCGCGGCGACCAGCGCGCTCGCGGCCGCGCGCATGGCGCTCCCGGACGCCCCGGTGCTGGGGATACTGGGCTCGGGCTGGCAGGCCGGGGCGCACGTGCCGGCGATGTGCGCCGTCCGGAAAATCCGCCGGGTGCAGATTTTCAGCCCGACCAAGGCCAACCGCGAGCGCTTCGCCGGCGAGATGGCCGCGTTGACGGGCGCCGAGTGCGTCGCGTTCGCGACGCCGGAGGAGGCGCTCTCCGGCGCCCAGATTCTCGTCGCCGCGACCAACGCCGCCTCCTCGGTCGTCCGGCCCGAGTGGCTCCGCCCCGGCGTCCATCTGACCTGCGTCAAGGACAGCGAGCTGGGCGACGAGACGATACGCAGAGCCGGCCGCGTCGTGATCCACACGCGCAAGCATGCGCCGGATAACTACATCGCCGGGCTGGACGAGAAGATCGAAGCGCACGACCCGATCGACTACCTGACCGGCAAGGCCGCGGAAGCGCGTCCGCTGAAGACGCCGTTCTGGACCGCGGCCCCGGAGATGAAGGACCTGATCTCCGGCAAAGTACCCGGCCGCGCAGCGCCGGACGAGATCACCTGCTTCATCAACAACATCGGCATGGGGCTGCAATTTGCCGCGCTCGGCGCCGCCGCCTACCAGGAGGCGCGGGCGAAGGGCGTCGGCCGGGAGATCCCCACCGACTGGTTCCTCCAGAGCGTGCATCCCTGAACGGGCCAGTCTGGACAGCCGCGGCCAAAAGCGATAAAAGTCCCATGGGTCCCGACAGACCGCCCTATGAAAATCACCAGGCCCAAGGTTTTACGCCGCATTTCGGGAGGGACGGCCATGAAAAATCATCCCGGCGCCGGCCTGCTCGCCGCCCTGGGTATTTTTGCCCTTGCGCTCGCCGCGGACGCGGCGGAAAAGCCGGAAAAGCTCGTCGGGCTCTATTCCGCGCAGGTCATGTCCCAGTCGATGCCCTGGATCGCCCAGGAGGCGGGGCTGTTCCAGAAAAACAATCTCGACTTCCAGCTCGTCTACATCTCGTCTTCTCCCATGGCGACCGCAGCGATCGTCGGCGGCGACGTGGAGGTGATTCTCACCGGCGGCGTGGGCATCGTCCGCGCCTTCGTCCAGGGCAACACCGACCTGGCTTTTATCGCCGGGGTCAAGAACGTCATGACGCAGAGCCTGGTCGCCGGGCCGGCGATCAAGCGGCCGGAAGACTTGAAGGGCAAAAAGATCGGCGTCTCGCGCATCGGCGGCAACACGCACTACTTCACGATCCAGGTCGCGCGCCGCCACGGCCTGGAGCCGGGGCGCGATTTTACCTTCATCCAGACCGGCGGCGATCCCGAGGCGATGGCCGCGCTGATCACCGGCAACATCGACGCCGCGGCGCTGACGCCGCCCTCCGACGCGATGGCGCTGGCGCAGGGGCAGCATTACCTCGTCTACGGACCCGATTTGAAGATCCCCTACGCCGCGACGGCGTTCGTCGCCAAGCGCTCGACGATGGACAAGCGCCCGCAGGCGATGCGCTCGTTCGCGCGCGCCATGGCGGAGGCGGCGAAGATCCTGCATACCGACCGGGAGTTCGTCTATAAAATTTTAGGCAAAAAGCTGCGCGTGACCGACCGGAAGATTCTCGACGCGGCGTACAACGCGGAGATCAAGGCGCTCGAGCCGCGGCTGGCGATCCGCGCGGAGGCGATCACGGCGATGATCGAGGACGTCTCCCAGACCGACGCCAGGGCGAAGAAGGTGAAGGCGCAGGAGCTGGTCGACGCGCGCTACTTGGACGAGATGGAAAAAACCGGCTTCTTCGACCAGCTCTGGAAGAAATAGAGAGGATTTTATGCAGGCGCTTCGGGACGCAGTCAAAGTCATCGACTCCGACGGCCACGCGCGCGATCTGGACGAGCTCATCAAGCCCTATCTGGCCGAGCCGTACCGCAACCGCAAGGGGCCCTATCTGCCGCGCGAGACCTTCGACCGGAATCTCGGCGGCACGCTCGGCCACTCGGGCGTCAAGCTCGAAGAGCGGCTCGCGGCGATGGACACGCAGCAGATCGACACCGCCGTGCTCTATCCGACCGGCGGCCTC
>DASWFA010000250.1:0-3442 GCA_036394475.1 Binatia bacterium | reverse complement strand
CGTCGGGCGCATTAAAGACGGCGCCCGCCGGACGATCGACGCCGGCGGCCTGGCGCTGGCGCCCGGCTTCATCGACTTCCACACCCATCTCGACGCCCAGCTCCTCTGGGACCCGATCGCGAGCTCTTCCTGCTGGCACGGCATCACGACGGTGATTCCGGGCAACTGCGGCCTCACGCTCGCGCCCGCGCGGCCCGGGGACCGCGACGGCATCCTCGACAGCTTCGTCCGGGTCGAGGCGATGCCGATCAAAGTGCTGAAAGAGGCCGTGAGCTGGGAATGGGAGAGCTTTGCCGAATATTTAAACCGGCTCGAAGGGCGCATCGGCGTCAACGTCGCATCGCTGGTCGGCCACTGCGCGCTGCGCCAGTACGTGATGGGCGAGGCGTCGTGCGAGCGGGCGGCGACGCCGGACGAGCTCGGGCGGATGAAGCAGGTTCTCAAAGAAAGCATCCTCGGCGGCGCGATGGGCTTCTCGACCAACCGCAATCCGGTCCACATGCGCACCGACGGCCGTCCGGTGGCGAGCCGGCTCGCCGACGACGAGGAGCTGGTCCAATTGGCCGGGGTGCTCGGCGACCTGAACCGCGGCTCGATGCAGATCTCGATCGGCACGCTGGGCATCGCGGTGCCGCCGAAAGAGGGCGTCGATCTCTTCGACCGTCTGGCGGCCGCCGGCCGGCCCGTCATCTGGCAGTCGATCGCCCATCGCTGGGACGAGCCGGAGCAGTGGCGCGAGCTGCTCGACCTCGCGGGGAAAAGCCTCGCCGCCGGCCTTCCGTCGTATCCGCTGTGCAACGCGCGCCTGTTCAACAACCGCTTCAACCTGAAGAACGCGCAGGTGTTCGACGACCTGCCGACCTGGAAGCAGATTCTGTTCACGCCGCTCGAGCAGCGGATGGAGATCTTCCGCGATCCGGCGGCGCGCCGGAAGCTCCGCGCCGAGGCGGTCGACGGCGGCTTTCGCTCGCGCTTCTCGCGCCGCTGGGACCTGGTCTATCTTATCAAAGCCGCCACGGAGAAAAACCGGCCGCTCGAGCGGAAGAGCGTGGCCGAGATCGCCGCGCTCGCGAACAAGGACGTGATCGACGCCTTTCTCGACCTCTCGCTCGAAGAAGGGCTGGAGACGCAGTTCCAGACCTCGAGCAACAACGGCGACGAAAACGCGGTCGCGGAGATCCTGAAAAGCCCGTACACGCTGGTCGGCCAGTCCGACGCCGGCGCGCATCTCATCTACGACGCGGGCTACGGCTACGCGACGCGCTTCCTCGGCCACTGGGTCCGCGACCGGAAGATCATGAGCCTGGAAGAGGGCGTGCGGAAGCTCACCTTCATGGTCGCGTCGATCTACGGCCTCAACGACCGCGGCCTCGTCCGCCCCGGCATGGCGGCGGATCTGGTTCTCTTCGATCCGGCCGCGGTCGGCGACTGCGAGCCCGAGATGGCCGCCGATCTTCCCGGCGGGGAGAAGCGGCTCGTGCAGAAGGCCAATGGCATTCACATGACGCTCGTGAACGGCGCGGTCCTGACCGAGGACGGCAAGCACACCGGCGCGCTGCCCGGCCGCGTGCTCGGCCGCGCCGAACGCCGTCCGTTAGGATAAATCCATGTACTACGGCGCGCGAGGAATCGTCGGCCTGGTGAAGCCGACCTACCGTCCCGGCTCGATGGAGAGCTTCATCAAGCTCATGCCCGAAGGCGTCGGCTTCATCCCGTTTCACGTCGGCATTCGCGCCGGCAACGAGGAAGAGTTCCGCCAGGCGCTCGCGGTCGCGGAGAAAAAAGTCGCCAAGCTCGCGGAGCTCGGCGCCGACGTGGTCATGATCATGGGCGCGCCGCCGGCGATGGTGCGCGGCCACGGCGCCGATAAGGAGATCGCCGCCCGCCTGACCGCCGCCCACGGAGTGCCGGTCCTGATCGCGACGATCGCGCAGGTCGAGGCGTTCCGGGCGCTGGGGATCAAAAAGCTCGTCGGCATCACCTATTTCTCGGACGATATGAACCGCAGGTTCGCCAAGTTTCTGGAGGACGACGGCTTCGAGGTCGCCGCGATGGAGGGGCTGAAAGTACCGTTCCACGACGCCGGCAAGATTCCGCCCGAGGAGATCTACCGCTTCGCCAAAAAGGTTTTTCTCGAGCACGGTCCCGCCGACGGCATCTATATGCTCGGCGCGGGCTGGCACAACCTGCCGGTCATCGAGGCGCTGGAGCGGGACTTGAAGACCGCCGTCGTCTCGAGCATTCCGGCGCAGGTCTGGGCGACGAAAAAAAAGCTCCAGCTCTGGGAGCCGGTCAAGGGCTACGGCCGCCTGCTCGAAGAGATGCCGTAAGGATCGCCGCATGACCTATATTCCATCGAGAGCTTTTTTTGCCCTGCTGCTCGCGGCGAGCCTCTTCCCGCTCAGCGCCGGGGCGGCGGACGTGCAGAAGGCCGAGGCCGAAGGCAAGGCGGTATTCTACGGCTCGCTCACCGCCACCGACGCCAAGGCGCTCGTCGACGGCTTCAAGCAGGCCTATCCCAAGATCGACGCCGAGTTCTACCGCAGCAGCGATTCCCAGCTGATGGAAAAAATCCTGACCGAGGCGCGGGCGGGCAGGCCGCTCTGGGACGTCGTCTGCGAGACCGGCTTTTACGGCAATCTCTTAAAAAAGCGCGGCATGCTGGAGGCTTACGACTCGCCGGAGCGGAAGTTTTTCCGCGACGCCTACAAAGATCCGCAGGCGTTCTGGACTTCGATCTACACGACCTATTCCATTTTCGGCTACAACACGCGGCTGGTGCCCAAGACCGGCGTGCCGAAATCCTACGAAGACCTGCTCAAGCCCGAGTGGAAGGGACAGATCGGCGTCGAGTCGCGGTCCTACGAGTGGTTCGCCACGACGATGCGCAACATGGGCGGCGAGGAAAAAGGCCTCGCCTTCATGCGCCGCCTCGCCCAGCAGCAGCTCCAGCCGCGGCCCGGCCGGACGCTGGTGGCGCAGCTCGTCGCCGCAGGCGAGTACCGGGGCTCGCTCTCGGTCTATTCGCAGAGCTATGAAATTTTGAAGGGGACCGGCGCGCCGGTCGAGTGGGCGCCGCTCGATCCCGTCTACGCCAGCGTCCATCCGACCGGCATCTCCGCCAAGGCGCCCCATCCCAACGCCGCGCGCCTCATGATGGATTTTCTTCTCTCGAAGAAAGGGCAGGAGATCCTCCGCGCGGCGCGCCGCATCCCCGACCGGATCGACACGCCGCCCAACCCGCCGCGTCTGATCGAAGGCATCCGGCCGGCGGTCACTTCGCCCGAGGTCTACGACAACTTCGACCGCTACATCAAGCTATACGACGACGTCTTCCAGTTCACGAAGTAAGCCGCCATGCGCGTCGTCATCCACGGGCTCACAAAAACTTTCGTCAGCGGGCGCAAAGGCGAGAAAAAAGTCCGCGCCCTCGGCGGGGGCG
>DASWFA010000249.1:0-2557 GCA_036394475.1 Binatia bacterium | reverse complement strand
TGAGCGCCGCCCGCCGGCGGCGGTAGCGCCGGAGCAGTGTCGCGCCGTTGGCATCGAGTCTGAGCGGCGGCAGCAGGCCGCGCGCGGGACCGAAAAAGGGGGTGAGGTCGTCGTCCGCGCCGCTGAGGCCGATCTTATCGGTGAGCGCGTCGTAAAACGGCTCCAGGTCGGCGGCCCCGATGGGAAAGCCGGCCAGGTCGGAATCGTTGTAGCGGTAGAGGCCCGCGCCCCAGGCGTTCGCCAGCCCGCCGGCGGCGAAGCTCATCACGGCGTCGAAGCCCGCGCTCGCGACCGGGGAGAGCCGTTCGGCCTCGTCGACGACGAACTTCATGCGCGGCGCCTTGAGCTTGGGGCTCAAATAAGGATGGAAGACGTTGTGCAGGCTTTCAAAGTGCGGACCGATCAGCTCTTCGAAGAGGCCGTTCGCGCCGGCGCCGCGCTTCAAGTCGTAGAGATTTCCTTCGAGCGCGCTCGCGGGCGGAGCAAGCCCCACGTCGAGGAGCAGGACGTCCCGGCCGCGGAGCCGGTAGGCGGCGGCGACGCCCGCGGCGCCCGAGCCGACCACGATGACGTTAGCCGAGTCCATGCTTACGCAGGAGATAGGCGCCCTTGACCGCGTGGACTATCGTCCGGAGCGCGGTCCAGCCGAGCGTGAAAATTCCGCCCGGAAAACTTCCCCGCGCGGCGACGAAGCGGGCGAAATATTCCGGCCGCGCCTCCGCCAGATAGCAGAGCGTCCGAAAACGCCTCGTCAGCGGATTCGAAGGGTCGCCTTTTCTGAGCACGAGCTCGAGCGCCTCGAGATCCGCGCCGGACTTCCACAGCCTGGCGATATTTTCCGCGAGCGGCGCGTTTTTAAGCGCGGCGGCGTACTGCCGCCGCACTTCCTCGGGCGCGGCGCCGCCGAAGAGGAGGCGATGCAGCCGGTCCGCCTCGGCGCGCAACCCGGCCGCGGAAACCCCTGCCGTCTCGATCGAGCCCGCCAATTTTAGAGTTCCTTATTCCGCCGGAGTTTCCTGGAGGCGCCGGACGCGCCGTTCTTGCAGCGGCCGGCGCGGCGCGCTCTCCACGTCGAGCACGAGCGCTTGCAGGATCAGTTGAAAGCCCACAATGAACGGCAGCACCGCGAGCATGACGGTTCCGGTCGAGGCGAGGTTTCCCGACTGGTGGCTCTGGATCCACTGGTAGGCGCCGAAGCCGAGTCCGAACGCGGCGAGCGGGACGCCGCTCACGAGGAAAAGCGACACCGCGTTGAAGTCGGCGACGAAATACTGCCAGAGAATCCGCTTGAGGCCGTGGCGCAGCAGCAGCCAGGGGAATTCGGCGAGGGCGCGTCCGACGCTCAAATGGCTCCGCTCGTCGTTATAGCGCGCCGGCATCGGCACGTCCTCGACCAGCGCTTCGATCTCGCGCAAACGGATCAGCATCGAGCTCTCGAAAAAATAGCGCGGCTCGAGCCGGCCGAGCTCGAGCGCCGAAAGAGCGGCGCGGTGGATCGCGGTATAGCCGTTGGTCGGGTCGAAGACGCGCCACTGCCCGCTCGCCGCCTTGATCAAAAACGAGAGCCCGGCGTTCCCCACCCTGCGGGCGAGCGGCATGCGCCGGAGCGCCGCGGCGTCGTGAAAGCGGTTGCCTTTGGCGTAATCGGCGCGTCCCGCGACGAGCGGCTCGACGAGCTCGGGCAGATACGCCGGGTCCATCTGGCCGTCGGCGTCCATTTTGACGCAGATCTCCATGCCGTCGGCGAGCGCCTGGCGGTAGCCGGTGACCGTCGCGCCGCCGACGCCGAGATTTTTTTCGTGGCGGAGCAGGCGGACGCGGCGATCGCCGCGGGCGGCCGCTTTCGCCGCGGTCCCGTCCGGGCTGGCGTCGTCCACGACGTAGACGGCGTCCACCCACTCCGGGATCTCGGCCAATACTCTCCCGATCGTATCGGCGGCGCGATACGCGGGGATAATCACGCCGACTTTCCATTCGCCCAGGCCGGCGCGCGCGTTGTGGTTTCGGCGCGAGAGCTGCCGGGAAATCCGCAGAATCGCCGCGCCTTTCGCGAGTATCCGGGATCGCAATTGCGTTGGTTCAACGTCCATAGATGGCGGCCTCTTAGCCGGTGTTTTTGCAATGGTTCTGCCACGACTTAAGGCGCTGATTTATAAGGAAAATGACGGCGACCCCCCGGCAGCAAGTGCCGCTCGAGCCGGAATAAAATGCAGCGCGCGGAAAATGAATCCCTACCGGGAGATCACAAGCTCGAGCCTGCGGCGAAAAACGAAAACGGCGAGCAGCGTGAGCGCTCCCAGGATCAAGAGCGGGGTCTTGAGCGGGCTCGCGTGATATTCGGCTTCGATCCGGTGGCTGCCCGCGGGCAGATCGAAGCCGATCAGGCTCGGCGACAGCATGAAGGTCGGCGTCTCGCGGCCGTCGACCGCGACGCGCCAGTTCGGATGGAAAGTCATTTTCAAAACGAGCGTCGAGGGGTCGGCGCATTCGGCCTCGAGATCGATGCGCCCGGGAAGAACGCGCCGCTCGGAGATCCGGCCGCCCGGACAGGCGGGCC
>DASWFA010000248.1:0-3757 GCA_036394475.1 Binatia bacterium | reverse complement strand
CGCTCGCGCTTGTTCTCGCCGCCGGCGCGGCCGATCGGCCCGGGCGCGCCGCCGAGCGCATGAACACGGCGTTCCAGTCGCTGTCGATCGGCAGCTCGACGCCGGTCTGGGTGGCGAAGGAGGCCGGCTTTTTCGACGCGCAGGGACTCGACGTCGGGATCGTCTTCGTCGAGGGGAGCCCGCGCACCATGCAGACGCTCATCGCCGGCGAGTCGGAGATCGCCGAGTCGACCGGCCCGTCGGTCCTGAACGCCCGCGCGGCCGGCTCGCCCGTCGTGATCGTGGCCGGCTTTATCAACGTCATGCCCTATTATCTGATCGCCGACGGCTCGATCCATTCGACGGCCGACCTCAAGGGGAAGGTGGGGGCGAACCATCTGCCCGGGACCGCGGCCGATACCGTCATGCGCATCGGCCTCAAGGCGCTCGGCCTCGACCCGGACCGGGACGTGTCGCTCCGCCCGATCGGCAACACGCCCGTGCGGCTCCAGGCGATGGCGGCCGGCGCGGCGCAGTTCATGGTCGCCCAAGACCTCGAGCTGGTGCAGGCGAAAAAGCTGGGCTTCAAGGTCCTGGTGGATTACGTGGCGGCCAAGACGCCGTTCCAGATGGGCGCGGCGGTGACGAGCGAGCGCTACGCGCGCGAAAAGCGCGGCGCCGTGCTCCGCTACGTCAAGGCGCTGTCGCAGGCGCTGCATTATCTCAAGACGAACCGGGCGGGCTCGATCGCGATCATCGGGCGCTACGCCCGCTTCATGAACGCCGAGGTGATCGGGGCGGCGTACGACTCGGCCCGGCGGTTATTCAACGACACGCCGATGCCGACCATCGAGGGGCTGGATTTTATCGCCGGGGAGCTGGCGCAGCGGAACCCCAAAATCCGCGAGCTGAACGTCAATGCCGCCGTGGATTTGCAGTTCGTCAAAGAATTGGAGCAGAGCGGCTACCTCAAGAGCCTCAAGGGCAACTAATCCGGCGGGAGAGCTAACCGCCGTAGAAAATCTTATCGCCCAAATCCTTCAGCATCAGCGTGATCTCGTCCGGGCGGCCGGAGACTTCGACCGAGACGCCCGCGTCCTTCACTTCGCCCACGAAGACGGAGTGATCGCCGCGCTCGACCGTATCGACCAGGGCGCATTCGATAAAAGCCGGGAGTTTTTCCAGAATCGGCGCGCCCAGGCTGCCGGGGCGAAACGGCTGGCCGCCGATCGTGTTGCCCTCGCGCTCGAGCGGCTTGAAGAAAGTATAAGCGACGTCCTTGTGGTTTTTGCCCAGGATGTTCAGGGCGAAGGCTTTCGATTCCTTTATAATGCCGTGCGCGTGGGAGTCCGCCTTGACGGCGACGACGACGAGCGGCGGCTCGAAGGAGGCCTGGGTCACCCAGTTGACGGTGGCGGCGGCGACGCGGCCGTCCTTCGCCTGCCCGGTGAGCACGAACAGGCCGTAGGGGATCATCCGTAGAGCGGTCTTTTTGGCGTTTGCGTCCATGGTTCGCCTCCTCTATTTCGAGGCTAGCAGATTCGGCCGGGCGGGGTAAGACGGCGCGCCGGGATTCTCATCTCTTCTCCCGCGCCAGGAGATCGCGGTAAAAGCCGCTTTTTTGCAGGCGCTCGACCGGCGCCGGGTCGATGACGTCCTCGGACTTGACGGCCTTCATTTTGGGATTGGTCAGGGCGAGCAGCCGGTGCATGTTTTGCACGCCTTTCAAGTTCGGGGTGATGTCGAGGTTGTAAAGCCACTGGAGCGCCTGGTAGCCGTTCTCGGCGTCCTGGGCGTTTTTCAGGTGCAGGTTCCGCGCCAGCGATTTCGATACCGCCTCTTTGTTGGCCGGCCTTTGGATGAAGGCGACGGACTCGACCACGCCGCGCAGCAGCGCGTCTATAATCTGCGGATTCTGGCGCAGGTAGGCGCGCCCGGCGGCGAGCGCGAGCCCCTGGTAGACGATCGGCGCCTTGCCCATGTCGACGAGCACGTGGAAGCCCTTGTCCTTCAGCGCGGCGCTGTAGGTGCCGCTCAGATACGCCGCGTCGATGCCGCCGGTGGCGAGCGCCTGCGTCAGCACCGACTGGTCGCCGAGGATCATCAATAGGATTTTGTCGCGCGCCGGCTCCAGCCCCAGGTGCTCCAGCGCCAGCATCGTCATCGACCAGACGCCGCCGCCGATGCTCTGCACGCCGACCTTTTTGCCCTTCAGCTCCTCGGCCGTCCGGAGCGCCGGCGCCGCCAGAAACTCGCCGTCGGCCCGGTTGACGACGCCGGCGAAGAAGGCGAGGTCCATGCCGCCGGCGGCGGCGCTCAGGACCGATCCGGGAATCGTATAGGCGATCTGGATATCCCCGGAGGAGAGTGCGGCGATCGTCTGCGGGCCGTTCCGGATGTTGATGACTTCCACGCTGAGGCCGTGTTTGCGGAAAAATCCCTGCTCGACCCCGATCCACATGGCGGCGATCTTCTCGTTGAACGCGCCGTGGGCGATGCGGACGAGCGGCAGGTCCGCGGCTCCGGATCGGAGCGGAAAAATAAATAAAATAACTAGAGCGCAGGCCGAAAGGAATCTCCGCGTCGATCTTTGCGTCATGGGGGGCGCGCCTCCGCGATTACGGCCGTTCGGTGTTGGAAGACAACCCCATCTGTCGCAGAATCGCCCGCGGCAGCGGCGACGCGGCGTCGGCGAGATGGGCGCCGAGCGAGTAGTGATTGGCGCCGGAGATTTCGAGGTATTCGCAGGCGACGCCGCGCTCCCGGCAGAGCGCGAAAAATTTTTGCGACTGGTCCCGCCAGCCCCCGGGCTCGGCGCCGCCGACGGCGACGGTCAAAGGCGCGCGCGGGAGCGGTGGATGGAGGAAGGGGCTGTTTTCCCGCGCGCTCTCGGGCGTGAGGCGGATCTCCTCGTTGACGCCGATATAGAGCACGGCGTCGAGGTCGTAGACTCCGGTGATCGCGGTCGCGCCTTTGATGATATCCGGCGGCAGCCCTTCCGCTTCCCAGTCGTGCGCCAGCGCCAGCGCGACCAGGTGGCCGCCGGCGGATTGGCCGACGACGTAGAGCCTCGACGGATCGCCGCCGTAGCGCGATATGTTTTTATAAGCCCAGGCGATCGCCGCGCGCGCCTGCCGGACGATGTCGCTCACGGTGACGGCCGGGCAGAGATCGTAGCCGGCCACGACGACCGTGGCGCCGGCGTCGACGAAAAGCCGGGCGAAGTGGCAGTTCTGCTCCTTGCTGCCGCCGCGCCAATAGCCGCCGTGAAAATAAAGCAGCACCGGGGCGGCCGGCTTGGCCGCCGGAAAGATATCGACCTTCTGGCGCGGCGTCGCCCCGTAGGGGACGTCGAGGAACGATTTCAGCCCGGCGCGGACCTTTTGGCACGCCTGGTTTTTTTTCTCCGACCAAACGGCGTGGTCCGCCACGGCGTTCTGCGGATTGAAATGGATCTCCAGCTCTTCCCGGGTATAACCCTTGTATGGCGTTCGGCTCATGAAATTTCCCCTGGGCGGTTACTGCTCGAGCACCCTGGTGATTCGCTCGATCACGTCGCGCGGCTGCGCCACCGCGTCCCGGGCGATCGTTTCCAGCTCTTCTCCGAACGTCGGGTCGGCCTCGAGCTTTTTCTTTTTGACGTCGTCTAGAAAAACCGGATCGCGCATGACGTTTTTAAACGCCTCGCGCAATATCCTGACCCTGGCGGCGGGAACGCCGGGCGGCGCGACGATCGGCCGGCCGAGGTCGCCGGAAGCGAGGATCGCCGTGGCGAGCC
>DASWFA010000247.1:0-8111 GCA_036394475.1 Binatia bacterium | reverse complement strand
CTTTCTCGTCAAGGTCGGCTTCCTGACCGACCCGCTGCCCTACGACAAGTTCTTCGACCGGCGGTTTATCGAGCGGGCGCTGAAGGAGCTGGGGCGGAAGTAGGAAAGCGCGCCGGCCTCGACGATTGTAGAATAATCCGCCTTGTATTCCCTCCTCCCGGGCGTATAGCCTCGGAGCATCACAACCGGGAAGGGGAATTTCATGACGGAGAAACGAAGATACAACGCCAAGATCCAGCGGGCCAAAGGGCTGCTGGAAGTCGCCGCAGCCATGTACGACAGCTCGCTCTCGTTCGAGACCACCCGCGCCGCGGAGCAGGTGCTGCAGACCGATTCGCGCGTCGGCTACTCGCTCCGGCTCGCGCTCGTCGCGACGCGCGCGCAGGGCGGGACCGGCGTCTCGCTCTCCTTCGCCGCCGACAGCTTTCGCGAGCTCCGCTGGGTCGCCGAAGGCAAGCTCTCCCTCGCCTGGGTGAACCCGTCGGTCGCCGCGACGCTCGCCTACAAGGGCGCGGGGCCGTTCACCCGGCCGCTGCCGCTCCGCGCGATCGCGGTTTTTCCCTCCTATGACGTCGTCGGCTTCGCCGTCCGCGCCTCGCTGGGGGTATCCTCGCTCGCCGAGATCGGACAGAGGAAGGTGCCCCTCCGGCTCTCGACCGGACGCACCGACGCGCGCGCGTCAACCGAGAGCGCGACGATGTTCACCGTCGCCGCGGTCATGAAAGCCGCCGGCTTCACGCTCGCCGATTTGAAGAAGTGGGGCGGGAAAGTCCGGTCGGTCTCGCGGCCGAGCCACCCGGACCGGCGCGCCGCGATCGCGGGCGGCGCGGTCGACGCGGTGTTCGACGAAGGCATCAAGAGCTGGGGGCAGACCGCGCTCGACCACGGCTTTCGCTACCTCCCGATCGACGGCCCGGTGCTCCGGCGGCTCGCGGCGATGGGCTACCGGCCTTCGGTCGTGCCCAGGGCCAAATTCCGCGGCATGGCCGCCGACGTCCAGACGGTGGACTTCAGCGGCTGGCCCATGGTCGTGCACAAAAACATGCCCGCCGCCGTCGCCTACGCCCTCTGCGAGGCGATCCATGCGAAGCGCCGCGCGCTGCCGACCGACAACTTCAAGCCGCTCCGGATCGCGCAGCTATGCGCCGACGACGCCGAAGCGCCGCGCGGCATCCCGCTGCACCCGGGCGCCGCGCGTTTTTACCGCGAGCGGGGCTATCTGAAATAGGGATTATACGCGGCATTGATCGGCGGGATGGCCCCCTTGACATCGAATCGCAATTTGTGATAGCAATATTGCAAATAGCGATATGAGCCTCGGAGACAAGATTAAATACCTGCGGGAAGTCGAGGGGACGCTGCGCGGCCTGGGGCGGGCGCTGACCCAGCAGGAGGTGGTGCGCGCGGTCAAAAAAGAGCAGCGCGCCTCGATCAGCCAGTCCTATCTCTCGCAGATCGAAAGCGGCGCGCGGCCGCACCTCACCAATTCCACGCGCATGCTCCTGGCGCGCTTTTTCAAGGTCCACCCCGGCTACCTGGTGGACGACCCCGAGGGCTACTCGACCGAGCTGATGTCGGAAGTCGGCGTGCTGGAGGACAAGATGGACCTCTGGCTCATCAACGGCGCCGAGCGCTTCCGGCGCGACCACGATCTCCACGAGGCGCTGGTCCGGATCGCGCGGCACGAGGACTCGCGCATGTGCCTGGTGCTGCTCGGCGCCATTCTCGACAATCCCGGGCTGGCCGAGCGCCTGCTGCAGGTGCTCCAGCCGGCGGAAAGGAGCCGCGCCCATGACCTGGGCTGATTTCTACCTCATCTGTTTCGTCCTGGGATTTTTCCTGAGCGTGCTCTCGCTGTTGGGGAGCCTGCACGTCGACATCCCGCATTTCCATTTCCACTTCGGCGGCCACCACGCGCACATGCCGCACGCGGGCGGCGGCCACGTGAGCGAGGTCGCGCACGTGAACATCGGCACGGTCGCCGCCTTTCTCGCCTGGTTCGGCGGCACCGGCTACGTGCTGGCGCGCTTTTCGGGCTTCTGGTTCGTCGTCGCGCTCGGCGCGGCCGTCGCCTCCGGCTTCGCCGGCGCGGCGATCGTCTTTTATTTTCTCGCCAAGGTCTTGATCCGCCATGACGAGGAGCTCGACCCCGCCGACTACAACATGATCGGCGTGCTCGGCACGCTGACGAGCGCCATCCGGCCGGACGGCATCGGCGAGATCATCTTCTCGCAGGCGGGGTTCCGCCGCGCCTCCCCCGCCCGCAGCGACGACGGCCTGGAAATCGGCAAGGGCACCGAGGTCGTCGTCACGCGCTACGAGCGCGGCATCGCCTACGTCCGGCCCTGGGAAGAGCTTGCGAACGCTTCTGACGTCCCCAAAAAAGAAGGAGGACTCCTATGAACGTAGAAATGGTTCTGGGCATCGCGGCGTTGATGGCGCTCACCATCATCTTTCTGCTCGCCATGTTCGCCCGGCTCTACCGCAAGGCCGGGCCGCACGAGGCGCTGGTGGTCTACGGCTTTCGCGGCACGCGCATCATCAAGGGGCGCGGCTCGGTGATCTTCCCGATGGTGGAAAACAGCCGGCTGCTCTCGCTGGAGCTGATGTCGTTCGATGTGGCGCCGCAGCAGGATTTATATACGCGCCAGGGCGTCGCGGTCACGGTCGAGGCCGTGGCGCAGATCAAGGTCAAGTCGGACCCCGAATCGATCGTGACCGCCGCCGAGCAGTTCCTCACCAAGACGCCGGTGGAGCGCGAGGGGCTGATCCGGCTGGTGATGGAAGGCCACCTCCGCGGCATCATCGGCCAGCTCACGGTCGAGGAGATCGTCAAGCAGCCCGAGATGGTCGGCGAGCGCATGCGCTCGACCTGCGCCGACGACATGAACAAGATGGGGCTGGAGGTCATCTCGTTCACCATCAAGGAGGTCCGCGACAAGAACGAGTACATCTCCAACATGGGCCGGCCCGACGTGGCGCGCATCAAGCGCGACGCCGACGTCGCCGCCGCCGAGGCCGAGCGCGACACGGCGATCAAGCGCGCCGAGGCGATGCGCGCCGCCGCCGTCGCCAAGGCGCAGGCCGACAAGGAGCGCGTGCTCGCCGAGACGCTCTCGATGGCGGCGCAGTCCGAGGCCCAGCGCGACCTCCAGATCAAGCAGGCGAACTATCTGGAGGCGGTGCAGAAGCAGAAGGCGTCGGCCGACAAGGCGTACGAGATCCAGGTCAACGTCATGCAGCAGCAGGTCGTGGCCGAGCAGGTGAAGATCGAGCAGGTGCAGAAGACCGGGCAGATCGCCGTGCAGGAGGCGGAGATCCAGCGGCGCGAGCGCGAGCTGATCGCCACGGTCTTGAAGCAGGCCGAGATCGAGCGCAAGCGCATCGAGATGCTGGCCGAGGCGCAGAAGCAGAAGATGATCGTCGAGGCCGACGGCCAGGCGTCCGCCACGCGCGCGACCGGCGAGGCGGAGGCCGACATCATCTTCAAGAAGGGCGAGGCGGAGGCGAAGGCGATGAACGTCAAGGCCGAGGCCTTCCAGGAGTACAACCAGGCGGCGGTCCTCGACAAGCTGATCGGCAACATGCCGGAGATCGTGCGGGCGCTGGCCGCCCCGCTCGGCAAGGTGGACAAGATCACGGTCGTCTCGACCGGCAACGGCAGCGCCGCCGGCCTCAACAAGATCACGGGCGACATGACGGCGATGGCGGCGCAGATCCCCGCGCTCTTCGAGACGCTCTCGGGGATGCAGCTCTCCGAGCTGCTTTCCAAGGTCAAGCTGATCGGCGACAAGGCGCCGAAGCCGGGAGAGAAGCAATAAATGGTCGGTAGGGCGCGGCGCGCCGTGCCCCTCCATCGGAAAATCGGCGTGATCAAAATGTTGATGCGGATTCTGCCTCTGCTGAGTCATTCCCGCGAAAGCGGGAATCCAGGCGAATCCGGACTGGACCCCCGATTAAAACATTCGGGGGCGACGGATGAGGAGGAACGATCATAAAAACCGCCGAACGGAATAAGATTTAAGACCCAAAGAGAAAAATTCCCGTTCGTGCCGAGCCTGTCGAAGCATGAACCCAAACATGACGAGAAATTAACAAGGAGGTTTTTATGGCTTTATTAGAACGCGTATCGACGCTCATCCGGGCCAACCTGAACGACCTGATCGACAAGGCCGAAGACCCGGAGAAGATGATCAAGCAGGTCATCCTCGACATGCAGAACCAGCTCCTGCAGGTGAAGACGCAGGTCGCGATTGCGATCGCCGACCAGCACGTGCTGGAGAAAAAGCAGAGGGAAAACGCAGACAAGGAATCTGAATGGATGCGCAAGGCCGAACTCGCCGTGGACAAAAAACAGGACGACCTGGCGCGCGCGGCGCTCGAGCGCGCCATGAGCTACAAGCAGATGGCCGAGAGCTTCGTCACGCTGGTGGCGGACCAGAAGGCCGAGGTCGAGAACCTGAAGTCCGCGCTCCGGAAGCTGGAGCAGAAACTGACCGAGGCCGAGTCGAAGTGCGACGTCCTGATCGCGCAGCACCGGCGCGCGCGGGCGCTCGGCAAGGCGAGCGACGCGCAGATGGCGATGGGCTCCAACTCCAAGATCGCGACCTTCGACCGCATGAAGACCAAGGTCGGCCACGCCGCCGCCGTCAGCCAGGCGAAGTCGGAGATGGCCAACGACAACATCGAGGACCGCCTGGCGGCGCTGGGGAAAGAAGACGAGATCGAGAAGCTGTTGAAAGAGCTGAAGGCGCGGCGCGCGGGTTAGAATAAGGAAAATGCTTGGCAGACGGTATGGGCCCGCGCCCCACAACCACCTACCGCCCGCGCCGTCTGCCAAGCGGCGGCATTGTTACGCGATTTCGTGCCCGCTGTCAATCGGTTCGTTTTAGTCGCCTCGACGCGGCGCAGGCCGAAGGGCGTCGCGCCGCCGTTGGATATGGACGTCGACAGGCTCCCGCAATAGCCATCAAAACAAAAGATGTGGTACGTTAGGGCCTGCGGCGGAGCGAGAGCGCCGCAGGACAAGGACGAGGAGGACCGGACGATGAAGCGCCAAACCATCCGGCACGCGCGGGCCGCGTCGCTGTCGATGCTCCTGCTGGCGGCGACCCTTGCCTTCGCCGCCGAGGAAGCGGTCGGAGTCATCTATTTAAAGGACCGCGCGATGACCTTGACCGCGCCCAAGGGCTGGGTGCTCGACGACGAGAGCGGCCGCCCCCAGGGGCTGCAGGCCGTGTTCTACCCCGCGGGAAGCACCTGGAGCGCGGCCGACACGGTCATGTACGTCAATAACATTTCCCGGACTATCCAGCCGACGCTGGACGCTCTCATCGCGTACGATCTGGAGCGCCAGAAGGAAATGTCTCCGACCCTCCAGGTGCGCCGGACCGAGCCGATCCGGCTGCCCGACGGCTCGTCGGCGCCGGTCAACCAGACCAGCGGCGACAAGTGGGGCAACTTCGAGTCGGTCGCCTACATCGACACGTCGGCCGATTACCTGGCCATCGTCCTCACGGCTAAGACCGAAGCCGCCTACAAGAGCGCGCAGGCGGCCTTCGCCGAGCTGGTCAAGAGCTATCGCCTGCTCCCCCCGGAAGCGGAGCGACGGTAAAAGATCCTAGCGCTCCGATAGGATCTTACAGTTTGACCGCCACAACCGAAGCTGCGAGAATCCCCGCCGATGTCCAGGGTAACGGGTCTCCTGCTCCTCGTCCTCTCACTCTGCCTCTTCGCATCGAAACCGGCCTCCGCCGAGCGCGTCAAGCTCGCCCTCCCGTCCAAATCGATGGGCTACCTGCCGCTCTTCGTGGCGCAGAACCGGGGTTTTTTCAAAGACGAGAATATCGAGCTCGAAGTCGTCATGATGCTGCCGGACATCGCGCACAGCGCGCTCTTCCAGGGCGAGATCGACTACCACGGCGCGGCGGACTCGGCGCTCCGGCTGGGCGCCAAGGGCGCGCCGATCCGGACGATCTTTTTCGGCGCCGCGCTGCCGAATTATTTTCTGATGGCCGGCGCGCAGATCAAATCGGTCGCGGAATTGAAGGGCCGATACGTCGGCATCAGCCGCTTCGGCGGCACGACCGACCTCGCCGCGCGCGTCGCGCTGAGTAAAAATAATCTGGACCCGCAGCGCGACGTGGTGCTCGTCATGATCGGCCTGCCGGCGACGCGCATCGCGGCGTTGATGTCGGGCGCGGTCGCGGCGACCATCGCCAACCCGCCGGACAACGTCGTGCTCAGGCAGAAGGGCTTCAACGAGCTGTTGTTTCTCGGCGACGCGATCGAGTTTCCCAGCAACGGCTTCTCGACGACGGAGAAAAAATTGAGCGCAGAGCGCGGCGGGGTCAAGCGCCTTGTGCGCGCGCTCTACCGCGGCCTCGTCTTCGCGCGCGAGCGGCCCGCCGACACGGTCGCGATCATCGAGCGCGAGTGGCGGCTCGACCCGGCGGTGGCGAAGGAATCCTACGCCTCGGTGCTGAAGTCGATCAGCCGGGACGGCGCGGCGAGCGAGGCGGGCATGAGAGTCCACGCCGACATCATCCGGCGCACGGAAAAAGGGCTGGGCGAGATTCCCTTGAACAAAATGGTCGATTTCCGGATCGTCGAAGAGGTCCGGCGGGAAGGAGCGCGGTGATGCCCATGGCCATCGGCCTGCTGCTGTTCGCCCTGATCCATTGTATCGCCGCCAGCACCTCGGCGGAGAAGGTCCGTACGATCACGCCGCGCGCGACGCTGAACTATTTATCCGTCCCGGTCGCCGAGGCGAAGGGTTTTTTCCGCGACGAGGGGCTGGAGAACGAGACGATCGTCATCCCGGGCTCGACGGCGATCGCCGCGCTGGTCTCCGGCGAGGTCGACTACAGCGGCGCGGGCGGCAGCGGCATGCGCGCGGCGCTCCGGGGCGCGCCGATCAAGGCGATCATGTTCCAGACCGAAAAAGTCACGTGGTATCTCTTGACCGCGCCGGAGGTGGCGAAAATCTCCGACCTGAAGGGCAAACGGATCGCCGTCGGCACCATCGGCGACACCCAGGACACGCTGATCACGCTGCTGGTCGAGAAGAGCGGCCTCTCGGCGCGCGACGTGACGCGCGTGGCGATGCCGTCGCGCAACGCCTTCACGACGTTTCTCGCGCTCAAGTCGGGCGCGGTCCACGCCGCCGTCGTCAACGGCGACGAGGCGCTGCTCGGCGAGACCGAGGGGCTCCACACGCTGGCGTTTATCGGCGACCTCTTTCCCTACCCTTTCCAGGGTTTTCTCGCGACGGACAAGAAAATCGCCGAGAAGCCCGGCGAGATCAAGCGCTGGCTCCGGGCGATGATGCGCGCGCTCGCGTTCATCCGCGAAAAGCCGGAGGAGGCGGCCGACATCGCGATGAAAAAGCTGCCTACCGGCAGGCTCACCCGGCCGATGGTGATCGAAGGCGTCCGCCGCTTCGTCCGCGCGCTGCCCGACGGCGTCCCCGGAGTGCCCTCGGCGCAGGGGATCAAAAACGTGATCGAGTTTGACGTCAAGGCGCCGCTTAAAATAAAGGAAGAGGTCCAGCAGGAAAAGTTCCTGAGCCTCCGGCTCGCCGCCGAAGTGAAGGAAGAGCTGGAGCGCAGGCGCTAAAAATAAGGAGGCCTATCATGGGTTGGGAATCGATCAAAGTCGGCGACGGCGCGATGCGGCTCTACGTCAGCCGCCCGGACGGGCCCGGGCCGTTTCCGGGCGTCGTCGTGATTCAGGGCCAGAAGGGGGTCGACCGCTTCATCGAGGAAGTGACGCAGAGGCTCGCCGGCCAGGGCTACGTCGCGGTCGGTCCCGAGCTGTATCACCGCGACCCGCCCGATTGCCGCGACGACGCCAAGACGCGGCGCGGCCGGCTGCACGACCGGACGGTAATCAGCGACGTCAACGCCGCCGCGGAGTTTTTGCAGGCCGACCCCAAGGTGGACGGCGCGCGCCTCGCCATCATGGGCTTCTGCATGGGCGGCCGCGTATCGTTTTTGATGTCCGCCGCCGGCCCGGCGTTCAAGGCCGCGAGCGATTTTTACGGCGGCAATATTTTCTCGCCCTGGGGCGAAGGGCCCTCGCCCTTCGAGCGCGCGGCCGAGGTCCACTGC
>DASWFA010000246.1:0-3359 GCA_036394475.1 Binatia bacterium | reverse complement strand
GGCCCCGCCAGCCGCAACGACGGCTTGCCGATGTGGATATGCGCCCCGGTCGACGAGCCCGCCACCTTGCCGCGGAAGGCGAGAAACGGGATGCCCGCCTTGCGGAGATAGTCCATCAGCGCGCGGCCCTCCTGGCTGTCTGGATAGAGCGCCACGTCCATGGCGTTCCGGTGGTCGAAGTGCATCTGCCGGTGGACTTCCGTCTCGCCGCGCGCGCTCACGGGCAGAGGATGGCCGAAGCGGAGCGAGAAAAATTGTTCGATCTTGCCGGCGTCCGCCAGCGTCCATGGCGTGGTGCCGTTGTAGCGGGTGAGGCCGCCGCTCTCGCTGTAGCCGCCGGCGGGGAGCGGCGGCAGCGACGCCAACTGCTGGCGCGCCTCGGCCTCGCCGATGATCATCTCGGCGTCGCGCATGCGCTGCTCCGTGTCGGCCACTTTGGTCTGCGCCTTGGAGAGCGCGAGACGGCTCTGCTCCAGCTCCGATTTGGAGATGTAGCCCTTCTGGAGCATCTCGGTGCGCGAGCTCAGCTCGCGCTCGCGCCGGTACACTTCCAGGTCTTCGAGCTTCTTCTGAAGCGCCAGCTGATCGCGGTATTCCGTCGCCGTCCGGACGACTTCGGCGTTGAGCCGCGAGATGTCCCCGGCGGCGCGGGCGGTCGGGCTCGCCGCCGGCAAAGCGAGAGTTAGAAAGAAGAGCGCCGCGGCTGTGCATACGGAATTTTTCACATCCAGCCTCTGGGAAGTCCTGGAGACCGATAACCTTCGTACCAGTCCCGGCTGCGAAAGGAAAGAACGCTTGCGGCGCCGCGGGAAAATTAGTACTTTATGAGCACCGTCCCGGAGAAAATCATTTTGGCGCGCAAATACGTCTTAAAACGGAGCGACCTCCCCGCCCGCTCGCTTTCGGGCATCGACTACCGCAAGGAGCTGAACGACGCGCAGTTCGAAGCGGCCACGGCCGCCGAGGGGCCCTGCCTCGTGATCGCGGGCGCCGGCACCGGGAAGACGCGCACTCTCGTGTACCGCGTGGCGCGCCTGATCGATATCGGCGTCGATCCGAGGACGATCCTGCTGCTCACCTTCACGCGCCGCGCCGCCGAGGAGATGCTGAGAAGGGCGAGCCTGTTGATGGACAACCGCTGCGAGAAAGTCGCCGGCGGCACTTTTCACTCCTTCGCCAACACGGTGCTGCGCCACTACGGGAGGAAGATCGACCTCGAGCCCTCTTTCACCATCATGGACCGCTCCGACAGCGAGGACGTGGTTCAGCTCGTCCGGACCGAGCTCGGGCTCCACAGCAAGGAGAAGCGCTTTCCCCGCAAGCAGACGGTGGCGGAAATCTACAGCATGGCGCTCAACAAGCAGTGGACGATCCCCGACCTGATCGAGCGCGATTACCCCCACCTCTACGAGCACCTGGAAGACCTGCTCCGCCTCTACGAGCGCTACGTGGACTATAAAAAGACCCGCGCGCTGCTCGACTACGACGATCTTTTGATCAAGCTGAAGGCGGTGCTCGCCGCCGACGAGCCGACGCGCCGCCGTCTCTCGGAAACGTACCGCTTTATCATGGTGGACGAATACCAGGACACCAATCGCCTCCAGGCGGACATCGTGCGGCTCCTCGCGGCGACGCATGACAACGTCATGGTCGTCGGCGACGACGCGCAGAGCATCTACTCCTTCCGCGGCGCGAACTTCCGCAACATCATGGACTTCCCCAAGGACTTTCCCGGCGCGCGCATCATCTCGCTGGAGGAAAACTACCGTAGCACGCAGCCGATCCTGAACGTCACCAACGAGATCATCAGCCGGGCGTCGGAGAAGTACGAAAAACGCCTCTTTACGAGCAAGCAGGAAGGCGACGCGCCGCTGTTGATCCAGGCGGAGAGCGAGCAGATGCAGTCGCGCTTCGTCTGCCAGAAGATCCTCGAGCTCCGGGAGGAAGGCGTGCCGCTGTGGGACATGGCGGTGCTGTTCCGCTCGAGCTTTCACTCCTTCGATCTCGAGATGGAACTCACGCGCCACAACATCCCCTTTGTCAAGCGCGGCGGCTTCCAGTTCATGGAGACCGCGCACATCAAGGACGTGCTCGCCCATCTCCGCGTGCTCGCCAACCCGATGGACGCGATCTCGTGGGGGCGCGTGCTCTCGCTCCTGGAGGGAGTCGGCTCCCAGATGAGCCAGAAGGTCATCCGCTGGATCATGGACGGCGCCAACCCGCGCGAGCGCCTCCGCTCTTTCGACGCCAAGGGCAAGGTGGCGCACGGCCTGAGGACGCTCGCCCAGGTTTTGGAAGTCGCGGCCGAGCCCGAGCCGGGGCAAAGCACGCAGTATCTGATGCAGTACTACGCGCCGATTTTGAAGCGCAACCATCCGGAAGACTATCCCAAGCGGCTTAGAGACCTGGAGCACTTTCAAGGCATGACCGAGCGCTACCGCAGCCTGGAGCGGCTCTTGACCGACATGGCGCTCGAGCCGCCCAACGACAGCGTGGACGAGGCGCTCGCCGTCGACCCCGACGAAGGGCCGCTGGTGCTCTCGACGATCCATTCCGCCAAGGGGCTCGAATGGCACTCGGTGTTCATCATCTGGGCGCTGGAAGGAAGGTTCCCGTCCTATTACAACATCAATACCGCAGAGGAGCTGGAGGAAGAGCGGCGGCTGCTTTACGTGGCGGCGACGCGCGCCAAGGAGAACCTCTTCCTCACCTATCCGGTTAAAATTTTCGACCGGGGCATCGGCGCCGTCCTCTCCCGCCCGTCCCAGTTTCTCGAAGGCATTCCCGAAGAGATGCTGGAGCCGGTGACGCTGGTGGACGAAGAAGACAACCGCGGCTGGGAAGACTGACCATGGCGCAGCTCTTGCTCAATATCATCGTGTTCGTGAGCGGCGGCGTGCTCATGGCGCTCGAGATCGTCGGCAGCCGCGTGCTCGCGCCCTACTTCGGCAACTCGATCTTCGTCTGGGGGAGCCTCATTTCGGTCGTGCTCGCGGCGCTCTCCGCGGGCTACTATTGGGGCGGCCGGCTCTCGGAGAAAAGCCCTTCGTTCGCGCGCCTGCTCGTCCTGCTGCTCGTCCCCGGCGCGATGATTTTCTTCCTCCCGTTCTTCTACCCGTCGGTCAACCTGTGGGTCGCCACCGCCGACTTCGGCCCCCGGGCGAACCCGCTCCTCGCCAGCGCGATCTTTTTTTTCATCCCCGGCGTCTTTTTGGGCGCCGTCTCGCCCTATGCGATCCGGCTCGCCGCGACGGCCCTCACCACCGTCGGCGCCACGGCCGGCACGCTGTACGCCCTTTCCACCTGCGGCAGCATCTTCGGCACCCTGTTCACGGCGTTTTACCTGATCCCGGCGATCG
>DASWFA010000245.1:0-5692 GCA_036394475.1 Binatia bacterium | reverse complement strand
GGCCATTCGGGCTGCGGCAAATCGACCGTCCTCTCGATTCTCATGGGGCTCAACGAGGCGACCGAGCGCGGCGTGATCATCGCGGGGAAAGAGGCGGCGGGGCCGGGGCTGGACCGCGGCGTGGTCTTTCAATCCCCGTCGCTCCTCCCCTGGCTGACGGCGCGGGAAAACGTCCTGCTCGCCCTGGAGCAGGTGGAGGGCGGCCGCGGCCGCGCGGAGAGAAAGCGGCTGGCGGACGAGCAGCTCGCGCTGGTCGGGCTGGCCGGCATGGCCGGGCGCTATCCCGACGAGCTCTCGGCGGGGATGCGCCAGCGCGTCGGCATCGCGCGCGCCTTCGCCCTCCGCCCCAAAGTGCTGCTGCTCGACGAGCCCTTCAGCCTGCTCGACGCGCTCACGCGGATCGAGCTCCAGGACGAGCTGATGCGCTTGTGGGAGCGGGATCGAAAAACCGTCGTCATGGTGACGCACGACGTGGACGAGGCGCTCCTGCTCGCCGACCGCGTCGTGCTCATGACCAACGGCCCGGCGGCGACCGTCGGCGAGATCGTCCCGGTCGCCTTCCCCCGCCCGCGCGACCGGTTCGCGCTCTCGGCCAGTCCGGAGTACGAGCGGCTGCGCGACCGGCTGATCACGTTTCTCGAAGAGCGGGCCGATGCCCGGGCCGGCGTGAAGCCGGCGGCCGGCGCAGAGTCCCAAACGCAGGCGGCGGCCGGGGCGACGGCGCCGGGCGCTGTGGCCGGCGCCGCCGCGCCGGCGCTGTTCCTGATCGAAAGGTGGGCGGGCTTCGGCCGGCGCCGCGCGAAACACCGCGAGCGAAAAGTCCTTTTCGACGCGGTGCAAAGCTCCAATGGAGCCAAGGCCACAGACCGATGAGCCTGGAAGAACGCATAGCGGCGGGCGGCGCCAGGATTTGGGCCGCTCTCGGCCCGAGGATCGCCCGGCCGATCCTCGTCCGGCTGCTGCCGCTCGCCCCCCTGTCGTTTTATTTCCTTCAGGCGCCGCTGCCCACCGCCGTCCGGCTGCTCGCCGGCGCGCCCAAGGGTTTGGCGCTGAAGCTCGGCCTCAGGAAAAACGCCGGCTGAATGGAATCGCGATGGAGATTCCGCGCGCCGGACAGAATGGAATCGACCGTTGGGTGAAGTCCTATTGCCCCTACTGCGGCGTCGGCTGCGGCCTGATGGCGGGGATGCAAAACGGCGCGCTCGCCAGGATCAAGGGCGATCCGGACCATCCCTCAAGCCTGGGCGGCCTCTGCGCCAAGGCGGTCTATCTGCCGGCGTCTTTGCATACGCCCGACCGGCTCCTCTACCCGCAGACGCGGCGCCGCCGGGACGGGCCTTTCATCCGGGTCGGCTGGGGCGCGGCGCTCCGGCTTGTGGCCGGGCGCTTCCGCGAGATCATCGACCGGCACGGGCCCGGAGCGGTCGCCTTTTATGGCTCGGGACAGCTTACTACCGAAGAATATTACGCCGGCAACAAGCTCGCTAAGGGCTTTCTCGGGACCAACAACTTCGACACCAACTCGCGCCTCTGCATGGCCTCGGCGGCCGCCGGCTACCAGACGTCGCTCGGCTCCGACGGCCCGCCGCTGTGCTACGGCGACATCGACCTGGCGGACTGCTTCCTGATCGTCGGCGCCAATATGGCCGACTGCCACCCGGTCCTCTTTCAAAGGATCAAGCGGAGAAAAATCGCGGCCCCGGACCGGGTCCGGATCATCGCCGTCGATCCGCGCCGGACGGAAACGGCCGCCTTCGCCGATCTCCATCTGCCGGTCCGGCCGGGCGCGGACATCGCGCTACTGAACGGCATGCTCCACGCGCTGATCGGGGAAAATCTGATCGATCCCGGCTTCGTCCAGAGACACACCGGCGGATTCGCCGGGACGCTCGCCGCCGTCGGGAGCTACCCGCCGGAGACCGCGGCGCAGCTCTGCGGCCTTCCCGCGCCGCTTATTATAAAAGCCGCGAAGATCTTCGGCCGAGCCGAAAAAGCGATCACCCTGTGGAGCATGGGCGTCAACCAGAGCACCGCCGGGGTGGGCAAAAACAACGCGATCCACAACCTCCATCTCGCCACGGGAAAAATCGGCCGGCCGGGCTCGGGCCCCTTCTCGCTGACCGGCCAGCCCAACGCCATGGGCGGGCGGGAGGCGGGCGGGATGGCCCATCTCCTGCCCGGCTACCGGCAGGTCGCCAACCCGCGCCACCGCGCGGAGGTCGCGCGCGCCTGGGGCATCCCCGCCGGGCGGATAGCGCCGGAGCCCGGCCTCTCGGCCGTCGATCTCTTCGAGGCGATGGAGCGGGGGGAGGTCAAGGCGGTCTGGATTCTCTGCACCAACCCCGCCGTCTCTCTTCCGGACACCGGCTTTGTCGAGCGCGCGCTCCACAGGGCCGAGCTGGTCGTCGTTCAGGACGCCTACCATCCGACCGGGACGACCCAGCTCGCCGATGTTCTCCTGCCCGCCGCCCAATGGTCGGAAAAAGAGGGCGTGATGACCAACTCGGAGCGGCGGCTCACCTACATGCCGCAGCTCGCGGCGCCGCCCGGCGAGGCGCTGCCGGACTGGAAAATATTGACTCTCTTCGCGCGCGCGCTGGGGTTTGCCGAAGCGTTCCCCTACGAATCCGCCGAAGAGATTTTCGCCGAGTTCGCCCGGCTCACCCGGGGGACCGGCTGCGATTATTCGGGCGTGAGCCACGCGCGGCTCAAGGCCGAGGGGCCGCTCCAGTGGCCCTGTCCCGCCCGCGACCATCCGGGGACGGAGCGGCTTTACGGCGATCTCCATTTTCCCGGCGCCGGCGGCCGGGCGCGCTTCATCGCCGTCCATCACCGGGAGCCTTTCGAGACCCCCGACGCGGAATACCCGCTCGTCCTCACCACGGGCCGGGTGAAGAACCAGTGGCACACGATGACCCGCACCGGCAAAGTCGCGACGCTCAGCAAAACCGCGCGCGAGCCGTTCCTGGAGCTCCATCCGGCGGACGCGCGGCGGAGCGGCATCGGCGACGCCGATTTCGCCGAGGTCGCCTCCCGCCGGGGCAGGGCGGTCGTGCGGGTTCGCGTCACCGCCGAAACCCGGCCCGGGACCTGTTTCATGCCCTTCCATTGGGGGCGGCAGTTCGGGCTTTACAAGGCGGCGAACAACCTGACCGTGACCGCCCGGGACCCCGTCTCGCGCCAGCCGGAGCTCAAGGCGTGCGCCGTGAGATTGCACAGAGTCGAGGATGTTTCCGAAGGGCGGCCCGGGGGGTGATGCACGGTGATGCCCAACCCGTAGGCAGGGGTGGTCAAGAATGAGGCGGTCGATAAATTTAAATTAATTTATCATGAAAAAAAGCGCTTGCATTTACTAACGTATTACGGTAATTGGGCTTGGCATATCCATTGCTCCACTCGGGTCGAAGGCGAAGATGCCTTTGCGCCCTTCAAGGCAAAGGCGCCTGGTTCGCAGCGGGATTGGACGCTTTTTTGCACCGGGATCTTCTCATTTTCGCTTATTCGGTCGGCTATCAACAAACGGGGGAGGATTATCCAAATGCTCAAGGCAAACGGGTTTAAGACTGCAGCGATTCTCGCGCTCCTATTATTCGGCCCGGTTTTCACTCACGCCGCCGATGTGGCGCCGCCCCCGCCCGCACCCCCCGCGGCCGACGAGCCCAAGCCGCTCGGACCCGGCCTGCTCAGCCTGGACAGCAGCGTCGGGATAGTCGACAGCCAGATCGAATCGGCCAAAGGGGTGGTCGAAAAGGCCCTGGGCATCGGCATCAGCGGCTTTTTCGACGTGGGTTATCAGTACAGCGGCAACCATCCCCGAGCCTCGGCCAGCATCAGCGGCCGATACTTCGACAAAGACCACAACAAGCTCAAATTCAATAATTTCAACCTGACCATCGACAAGCCCGAGAAGGACTGGGGCGTCGGCTTCCACTTCGTCGGCGACTTCGGCCGCACGGGCGAATTGCTGCGGGAGGTGACGCTGTGGAACGCCCACCTCAAGGAGCAGCCTTCCGCCGAGCTGCGCGAGGCGTACCTGACCTTTACGATTCCGTTCGGCGAGGGCATCGCGGTCAAGGCCGGAAAATTCGTCACCCCGCTGGGGACGGAAATCCTGCCGGCGCCCGGCGCCTACAACGACAATATCTCGCGCTCGTTCGCCTTCAACTTCGGCGTGCCGATAACGCACACCGGCGCCCTGTTCACCTATCCCTTCAGCAAGGCGTTCGCCGCCAGCGGCGGCCTGGTCACCGGCTGGGACAACCCCCACGACAACAACAACTCGCCTTCTTTCCTCGGCGGCATCAACTTTACCCCGGTGGACGCCTTCGCCCTGGCGAGCAATATCGTCATCGGCCGCGAGTGGACCGCCGTCGGCTTCAACCAGCACATTCATGACGGCGGCACCCGGGTGACGTTGAGCAACGTGGTCACGCTGAAGCCGATCGATCCTCTGACCGCCTATCTCGAATACACCATGGGCCATGAGGAGAAGGCGCTGACGCCCTTCGGCGTCAGGGACGCCTGGTGGCACGCGTTCGCCGGCATACTCTCTTACAACTGGACCGACCGCTTCAACACCGCTTTCCGCAGCGAGCTTTTCCTGGACGAAAAGTCCGCGCGGACCTTCAGCCTGAAGGCCGTGCCCACCAAGAACAGCGTGAATCTCTACGAGGCGACGGCGACCGCCGCTTATAAGTTCACCGCGAAGCTCATCGGCCGGGTCGAGGTCCGCCACGACCGGGCCAATAAGAACGTCTATCAGGAAGGCCGGAACGGCACCGACAACCACCAGACGACGGTCGCGTTTCAGGCGATCTATGGATTTTAACCGGGATTCTAATTTGGGCTTCTAGCCGGTAGAGTTGCGCACGCGATTCCTTCCTAACCTGCCCGCCGCGGAGAATTGACTTTTTCTCCGCGGCGGGCGAATCGATTCCCTGCCGTCGCCATCGGTTACGGATCCCTCCCGAACTTCAACGGGGCGGCCCTTGTCCGCCGTTTGCCCGATACCCGTCTTATCGACCCTGGTCGTCATTCCCGCGATCTACGATTTGATCTACACTTGATGGAGGAGCGGGAAGACGGGTTTAGAGTCGTCCGCAGCCGGGAGGGAATTATGAACCGCACAAAGATAGTGGGTCTGGCTATTGCAGGCGCGGCCGCAGTTTTTCTAGGAGCCGGCTCTTTATCGGCCCAGCAGCCGTCCGGCCAGGAGCCAAAGCGGCCCGCGATGAAGTCCAAGGACGATACGTCGATGGACGGGATGATGAAGCAATGCCATGAGCATCATCAAGCGATGGCAAAAAACATCGACGAGGCGAGCAAGGCGTTGGAAGGCGCGAAACAGTCGAACGACCCGGCCAATATGAGAGCCGCGATCGATCAAGCGCAGAAGCAGCTTGCCGACATGAGAGAGCACATGACCATGTGCGGCGACATGATGAACATGATGCAAAATATGCCCGGCGGCATGATGAAGGGCGGCAATTAAATACTTATTAGTGGTTAAGGAGGAAACCATGAAAGAACACAATGAATACTCATCCATCGAGATGAGACCGATTCCGGAGCAAGCTTGAAATGCTGTCGGAACTTTGTATAGTCATAGCAGCCCTACACAATGAAGCGTTTTAGTATAATTCTTCTCTCGCTCTTTTTCCTTTATGGAGGCGTGGCCTCGGCGCTCGAGGCA
>DASWFA010000244.1:0-3162 GCA_036394475.1 Binatia bacterium | reverse complement strand
ATCGAGTGGACGCGCGCCGAAGTCGCCGCCGATTACCTCGTGATCTCGTGCGTCGCGGCGCAGAGCACGCAGGAGGCGGTCGAGATGGCCGTCGAGGCGGAAAAAGCAGGCGCCGACGTTCTCCTGGTTACCGCCCCCAGCCTGTTCGCCCGGGGCGGCGCCGCCGACGCCGAAGCGCCGGTGGAATTCTTTAAAGCGGTCGCCGGCGCGGCAAAGGCGCCCGTGCTGGTCTTCCAGCATCAGGCGGCCTCCGGGCTCTCCTATCCGGAAAAAATCCTGGCGAAAATCTGCTCTCTCCCCAACGTCGCCGGCATCAAGAGCACCGTCTGGGACCAGGAGATCTACGAGCGCGAATGGCGCGCCCTGAAGGCGCTGCCGAAGCCGCCGCTGGTGCTTTCGGGCAACGACACGCTGCTCCTCGGCAACTTCGCCTTCGGCGCGGACGGCGCCATTCTCGGCATCGCGCATCTCCTGCCCGGGCCGATCGTCGAGATTTTCGAGCGGGCGCGGAGCGGCGACCTCGCCAAGGCGCGCGAGACCTACCTGCGCATTCTTCCGCTCGTGCACGCGGTCTACCAGCCGCCGGCGTTCCGTTATTACTCGCGCATGAAAGAGGCGATGGTGCTCACCGGCATGCTTCCGGGCGCCACCGTGCGCCCGCCGCTCGTGCCCGCGAGCGAGGACGAACGGGCGGCGCTCCGAAAAGCGCTCCAGGCGGCGGGGCTGTTATGAAAAAGAAGTCGCTCGAAGCCGCGAAGCTCACGGCCAAAGCGTTCGCCGCCGAAGTTAAGCGGACCCGCCGGGCGGTGCTCCCCGTCGGCAGTTTGGAAATCCACGGCGGCCACGCACCCATCGGCCTCGACACCTATACCGCGGAGCATATCGGCCTGGAATTGGCCCAATCGGCGGACGCCCTGGTTTTTCCTCCCATATGGTACGCCACCTGCTCGCTCGGCTACGAGGCGAAGCACTGGCCGGGCACGCTCTCGATCGACGTCGAGAGCCAGCTCGCCTATCTCACCGCCGTGGCGGCGGAGATCGCCCGCCAGGGGATCGAAAAGCTCGTCTTCGTCAACGGCCACGGCCCGAACGGCCACCTGCTCGAGATGGCCGCCTACAAAATCTGGAGCCGGACCGGCATGGCGATGGGCGTGCTCGAATGGTGGTCCGCCGCGCGCGAGACAATCAAAGGGATCAAAGGATTCGCCTACGGCAACCACGCCGATGAGATCGAGACCTCGATTTTTCTCGCCACGCCGCACGGCGAGCTGGCCGATCTTTCGGCGGCCACGGTCAATCCCACCGGCCCCCAGGTCGGACCGGAGGAATCGGCGCTCTATCTCGACCACATGCGCTACACGCACACTTTCGACGCGCGCTGGCTCGGGCAATCGGGCAATTTCGGCGACCCGACGCGCGCGACCAAAAAGAAGGGCGACGCCATCGTCGCGGCGACGGTCGCGATCGGGAAAAAGATGTTCGCCGCGCTCGATCCCTATGTCGATCGGGTGAAGCTTAAAAAATTACGCGCAGGCGAGGGAGTCTGAGCTTGAGCGCCGCGCAGGCAGATTTGCTCCTCACGGGCGGCTGGGTCGTCACCGGCGACGCCGCCGGCACGGTCATTTCGGACGGCGCCGTCGCCGTCAAGGGCAACCGGATCGCGGCGGTCGGGCCGGCGGCGCGGCTCGCTGGGCAGGTTTCCGCCGGGAGGACCATCGACTGCGCGGGCAAGGCGATCATGCCCGGGCTGATCGACTGCCATGTGCACACCTGCCAGCAGCTCGCGCGCGGCCTGGCCGACGATATTCCGGTGCGCGAATGGCTGGAGAAGATCGTCGCCTTCGAGTCGGCGATGGACGAAGAGGACGTCCGCTGGAGCGCCCGCCTCGCCTGTCTCGAAATGATCAAGTCGGGCACGACCTCTTTCATCGAGGCGTGCGCCAATCCGTTCCACGTCGACGCGGTGGGAAATTGTCTGGAGGAATCCGGCCTACGCGGCGTCCTCACCCGCTCGTGCATGGAGATCCCCGAGTCCGATTGGAAAACCCCCGACGCCTTCGTCATGAGCGCCGAGGAGAATTTTACCGGCACCGCGCGCATGATCGAGCGCTGGAACGGCGCGGCGGGCGGCCGCATCCAGGCGTGGGTCGGCTGGCGCCAGCAGTGGAACCTCTCCGACGAGCTGCTGGTAAAAATCGTCAGGCTGGCGCAGGAAAAAGACGTCGGGCTGCACGGCCACCTGGCGACGCGGCGCTTCGGCCAGATCGAGCACCTCGACAGGCTCGGCGTCCTCTGGCCCGACATGGTGTTCGCGCACGCGATCCGTTTCACAGGCAGAGAAATCGATCTCATCCGCCACTACGACCTGAAGATCAACCACAACCCCGGCGCCAGCATGCACGGCGCCTACGGCTCGGCCGTCGCCGGGCAGTTCCCCGAGCTGCTGGAGCGGGGCGTCCATGTCTGTCTCGGCTGCGACGGCGCGGCGAACAACAACACGCTCGACATGTTCACGGAGATGCGGCTGGCGAGCACGCTGCACAAGGAGACGCGCCAGAACGCCTACATGATCTCGCCGCGCCAATCGCTCGCCATGGCGACGCGCCACGGCGCGGCGGCGCTCCGGCGCGGCGACCGCCTCGGCGTCCTCGCCGAAGGCCGGCTCGCCGACATCGTGACGGTCGATCTGGCAAAGCCGCACCTCCAGCCGGTGCACGACGTGGTTTCGAATCTGGTGTACTGCGCCAACGGCGGCGACGTCTCGATGACGATCGTCGACGGCCGCATTCTGATGGAAGACCGAAAAGTCTTGAGTCTCGACGAAAAGCAAACGATGGAGCAGGCGGGCCGCAGGGCCCAAGCGATCAAACGGCGATGCCGGCAGTGGATATCGCGCGGGGAGTAGAATTTTTATGGCTTACAAGGATCTACGGGAATATCTCGACGTGCTGGAGAAAAACGGCAAGCTGTTCCGCGTGCGGAAGCCGGTGGACAAGGACTGGGAGATCGGCACGCTCAGCCGCTGGGTCCTGCAGGGGCTGCCGGAGGAAAAGCGCTTCGGCCTGCTGTTCGAGAATATCAAAGACCGGCCCGGCGCGGCGGTGGCCTCGCTCGTCACCGGGCCGTCGCGCGACATGGTCGCGCTCGCGATGGAATGCAAGG
>DASWFA010000243.1:0-2384 GCA_036394475.1 Binatia bacterium | reverse complement strand
CCCCCGCCGCGCTCATGTAGGAAGAGCGGTTGATCGCCGCCGCGGCCGCCACCAGCGCCAGGACCAGCGCGAGCCCGCCGAAGATGCTCACCCGGGAGATCGTGTTCGTGCTCGGATGGAATATTTGGGCCATCGCCGCGTCTGGCTTCCAGTTTGAAGTCTTCCGTTATCGAATCGAGCTCGAAAACTGACGCCGGAAAATTCTTTAGATCCACCGGGCCGGGGTTGGACGCAAACCGCGCGCGCACCTCCGCCACCTTTAAAAAAGATGATTTTAAGCCGCGCGTAAAGTTGCGCGTATCGGGTGATAACCGCAAAAGACGGGAAAGAATTACCGTAGGGAGGGACGAAACCCTATTTCTCGGGCGGGATGGGTATCTTCGGCGACCACTCCAGCCATTCCTTTTTCGCCTCGTTGTAGAGCGGGAAGGCCATGCCGTTCCGCGCGGGGCGCGCCGCGGGGTCCTCGGGAGTGGCGAACTCGATGCCTCCGGCGACCAGCGATCGCAGCGATTCGAGCTTGATCTCGACGCCTTTGAACAGGCCGGCGTTGAATTCCACGCCGCTCACGTTCCAGAATTTCGAGCCGCTGCGGACGAGACCGGCGAAACGCTGCCGGATGAAAAGATTGACGTAGACGGCCGTGGCGTCGGCGGCGAGCTGGACGTTCTGCACGACCCCGACCTCGACGCCGTGGTAATAGACCGGCGAGTTGGTCCGGAGCGAGCCGGCGCGATTGGTGACGACGGCGATGCGGAGCCCGTTGCGCTCCAGGATGGCCGGCGAGTTGTCGAGGCCGGTGAATTCCGTCTTGGGCGCGCCGGTGCCCGGCAACACTTCGATGTGCGGCCCGGAGATGACCGTGCCGAGGCCGCTGACGCTGCTGATCCCGAGCTCGGGCCGCACGATCCAAAAAACCGAGCCTTCGCGCGCGACCGAGACCGGCGAGCGGATGAGACGCGCCGTGATCAGGACGTGATCGAGGTCCGGCGTCAATTCGAGGCCCTTCACCAGCCCGATCGTCACGCCGAGGTGCTTGATCGGCGTTTCGGGCTTGACGCCGTTGACGTCCTTGAAGACGATCTTGATCGTCGGGCCGTAGGCCCGGGCGCGCTCGTAGACCAGGTAGGCCGCGACGACGACGGCGATGATGGGAACGATCCAGACGACCGGCAGGCCCCACCGCCTCGGCCGGACGGCGGCTTTGGGGATCGGTTCCGGCGCTGGAGGGTTTTCTTCCGTGTCGGTCATGGCTCCTCCTCCGGCCCTTCCCAGATCAGCTTGGGATCGAAACTGGAGGTGGCCAGAATCGTCAACACCACCACCGCCGTGAACGGCATCAGCCCCGGACCGGGATAGACGCTGGCCAGCTGGTCGAGCTTGACCAGCGCGACCAGGATGGAGAGCAGAAAAACGTCGAGCATCGCCCAGGGGCCGAGCGCCTCGATGAACTTGTAGATCCAGGTCCGCTCCGAGCGCCGGCGGCGGGAGCCCGCCCGGGTGGTCACGCTCAGGTAAAACAACCCCAGCAGCTTGAGCAGCGGGATCACGATGCTGGCGAGAAAGACGACGAGCGCCACCGGCCACTGGCCGTCCTGAAACAGCTTCACGGAGCCGTCCCAGACGGTGTTTTCGGAATAGGCGCCGTAGTAATCCATGCGTAAAATCGGATAGATGTTGGCCGGAACGTAGAGCACCAGCGCCGCCAGGGAGAAGGCCGCGGTTCGTCCGAGGCTGTTGGCCTTGTACTTTCTCAGCACCGAGCCGCAGCGGATGCAGACGGCCGCCGCCCCCGGCGGCGGCTCCTCGACGCGTTGGACCAGATCGCAGATCCGGCAGGCCAGGAGGGTTTCCATGGGATCGCCGATGGTCAAAAACTCCGATTTTTATGATACCTTGATTTCGGCATGCTCCGACCCGGAAAAAGAATCTTAAATCCCATACCAATCTATCCGAGGCGTTGCAAATGCCGTCCCTGATCGAGGATTACGCCCTCATCGGCGATTGCGAGACCGCCGCCCTGGTGGGGCGCGACGGCTCGATCGACTGGCTGTGCTTTCCGCGCTTCGACTCGCCGGCCTGCATGGCCGCGCTGCTCGGCGCGTCGGAGCACGGGCGCTGGCGCATCGCGCCGGCCGCCGACGCCCGCGCCGTCCGGCGGAGCTACCGCGAGGGCACCCTCATCCTGGAGACCGAGTACGAGACCGACGACGGCGCGGTGACGCTGGTCGACTGCATGCCGCCGCGGGCGAAAAATCCCCACGTCGTCAGGATGGTCGTGGGCCGGCGCGGCCGGGTGCGGATGTGCATGGACCTGGTGCTTCGGTTCGATTACGGGTCGCTCGTCCCCTGGGTGCGCCGCGTCGACGGCGGGCTCGTCGCCG
>DASWFA010000242.1:0-2186 GCA_036394475.1 Binatia bacterium | reverse complement strand
AACGGCGCGCGCCGGTATACGCGCACGACATGGTCCTCGCGATCAAATACCGCCATGATAAATAATCCGGGTCGACCTCTCTGTTAACTCCCGGTTAGGACCAACCCCCATCGCAGAGATACTTGACGGATGTCCTTTCATTCCTTAAAATATTTCCCATGAAAATTGGGCTGTCTGGTGAATGCTGCGACGCTCTGCTCCCCAACTTTCTCAACGTAAAGATAGTCAATCCCGGCAACGAAAAATTGACGCTGCTTCCCACCCGCATCATCGAGTGCACCATCGAGGAGGCCAGGCTTCTCCTGGCCGAGCGGCACTGCGACGACTGCGCGTTCCGGCTCGGCGCCGTCTTGAAATACGAGCTTCGGTAATTCCATCGCCGCCGCCCCCCTCCCGGATGGCGTCTTTCGAGAACCATGATCAAAAGTCATAAGGTATGTACCTGAGCGTTCCTGGTGGTAAAACCCGATGTCAATTGATATGCCAAATGTCTTACACTTATAGCGATGCCGTGGGGTAAGACATGGACGCTGGTGCTCCGGTGCTATAAGTGCAGCGGAAAATTTACCTTTCGCCAACTGACGATGGATATCGTTAGCGTCATGCCGATAACGACTCCATGCCCCCACTGCGGCGCCCGTCCCGACATCGGCTCTCATGAAACCAAACTGCACGGCATTTCCGACCTCAGAGAGCTGGAAAATTGCTTCAGAAAGCCCGCCGCAGAAGAGACCTGGCACTTCAGCGAGGACTGCGCAAAGTGGCCCACCGAAAACTACGTCGAGCTGGATATGTCCCCCAAGGGTGAGATATGCAACGAGTGTAAAGTAAAAAAAAGCTCCGGAGATGATTACGATTCTTAGCGCGCTCGAAGCGGTGGGATCCTGACCCCGGCGGGCGTCATCACTTGATTCTCTAGACAGTCACGATGCGTCGGACTCTTGATGTCCCGCGCGGGCGCGGGACGGCTCGGCCGGGCCCGTCCACGAGCGCGATCACGAAATCCAATACGTTGGTCCCGGTCGGCCCGGGGCGGAACAGGTCGCCCAGGCGCTTGAAAAAGCGGTGCGAGTCGTTGTCCTCGAGCGCCCGGCGCGGGTCGAGCTTCAAGCCGCGCGCCCGCCGGGTCGTCGCGCCGTCGACAAACGCCCCGGCGGCGTCGGTCGGGCCGTCGCTGCCGTCGCTGGCGGCGGCGAGCAGGAAAATTCCCCGGCTTTTGGCGAGCTCCTCCGCCGCGGCGAGCGCGAACTCCTGGCTCCTTCCCCCCAGGCCCTTGCCCCTGACCCTGACCGTGGTCTCGCCGCCGAGGAGGATACAGCGCCGCCCGGCGCGCGGCGCTTTTTTCGCCAGCGCCTTGAGCCTCCGGGAGAGCTTCCGCGCCGCGGTCGCGGCGTCGCCGCGCAGCTCCGCGGTGAGAACCGTCGCCGCGTAGCCGAGCGCCTCGGCCTGCCGCTTCGCCGCGGCGAGGGCGGCCCGGTTGTTCGCCAGCATCACGAAGGGATGGCGGCGGAGAAGCGCGCGCTCCGGCTTCACCGTCTCGGGAATCTCGCCGCGCGCGCCGCCGAGCAGGCGGCGCTTCACGGCCGCGGGCAGCTTGCGCGCGAGCCGGTAGCGCCGGACGATATTCCATGCCTCCCGGAACGTCGTCGGATCGGGAAAGCTCGGCCCCGAGCCGATGACCGACGGATCGTTCCCGATCACGTCGGATAGGGCGAGCGTCAGGACCCGGGCGGGGGAGGCGGCGCCGAGCAGGCCGCCGCCCTTGACCCTGGAGAGATGCTTCCGGACGCAGTTCATCTCCGCGATGCTCATGCCGCTTTTCAACAGCGCCGCGGTCGCGGCGCGCTTGTCCGCGAGGGTAACGCCGTCCGCGGGCGCGACCAAGAGGGATGACGCGCCGCCCATGAGGAAAAAAACCACCGAGTCGCCGGGTCCGGCGCGCTCGAGCATTTCGAGGCAGCGCCGGGTCGCGGCGAGCCCGCGCTTGTCCGGCACCGGATGGCCCGCCGCGTAGAAGGCGATGCGCTCGAAGCGGCGGCGGACGATACGGTCCCGGACGACGAAAATCCCCTGCTCCAGCCGGCGGCCGAGGAGCCGGCGCCAGAACGGCGCCGACAGGTCGGCGCCCTTGCCGACGCCGATGAGATAGATTTTTCCGGCGAGCGGAAAGCGGACGCGCGCCCGCC
>DASWFA010000241.1:0-9811 GCA_036394475.1 Binatia bacterium | reverse complement strand
CTTATCTCTTTCTGCTCTCCGGAGTGCGCGCGGCCAAAGGCCCGCCGCTGACCCGGACCCAGATCGAGCGCGGCACCGAGCTGCTGCGCCTGGCGGTGCCCGCGCGCCGCTACCTCCGCGAGCACATGGACGACGTGGCGGAGGCGGTCCTGTACGCCCACGCGCGCCGGGACGAGATCCGCGGGCTCCGGCGCGTCGAGAAGCCCGGCCGGTCCAAATACGATCCGCCTCTATTCAGCCCGGCGTTATGAACGGCTTACCGACAGATTTAACCGCCACCGCCCGGGCCGAGCCGCGGCATCTGGGCGAGGTTTTCTTCCAGCGCGCCGCCGAGCTGGGCGACCGGACGTTTATCAAGCTCCAGCGCGCCGGCCGCTTCGAGGAAATCTCCTGGAAAGATTTCGCGGCCAGGGTGGAGGAGGCCGTGCTGGGGCTGCGCGCGCTCGGGCTCCGGTCGGGCGATCGGGTGGCGATCATCGGGGAGAACAGCGTCGATTGGCTGTGCGCCGACCTGGCGACCCTCGCCGCGGGGCTCCCCAACGTCGTGATATCGCCGCGCCTTTCCGAAGCGATGATTTTACGGCAGCTCGCCCACTCGGGGACGCGGGCGGTTTTCGTCGAGAACGACGGCGGCGTCGGCAGGCTGCTCAACCTGAAAGGCCAGCTGCCCGCGCTCGACTACCTCATCGTCTTCGAGCCCGCCGCGGCGGGCCTGCCGCAGACGGTCTCTTTCGCAGCGCTCCGGGCGCGGGGGAGGGCGGCGCCGAAGGACGCGCTCAAAAAAATTCTCGAAGGCGTCCACGAGGGCGACCTGGCGACGATCATGTACACCTCGGGCTCGACCGGCGAGCCCAAGGGCGTGATGAAAACGCAGAAAAATATTCTCTCCAACATCGCCTCGGGCGGCCCGATCGCGCGGAGCAAGCCGGAGGAGCTGGCCGCCATGGTGCTGACCATGAACCACCTGCTGGGGAGGTTCGGCTTTCAAAAGAGCGCGGCCACGGGAAGGACGACGGCGGTGATGGAGGCGACCGAGCTGGAGGTCGATCTCGCCAGCATCGCGGCGCTCTCGCCGACCTCGATGACGCTCGTGCCCCGGGTGATGGAAAGGATCTGGGTGGCGCTCCTCACCGAGGGCGATATCCTGGAGCATTGGCAGGAGCTGGAGAAACTCGAACTGCTCCCCGCGCTCGCGCGGTTCGAAGAGTTGAAGGCGCTCTTGAAGCAGGGGGTGCAGCGCTCCCTCGGCGGCCGGATCAAATATGTAACCTACAGCGGCGCGCCGATGGCGCCGAGGATCATGCGGTTCTTTCAGCTCGCGGGCATTCCGCTGCTCGGCTCGTACGGCTCGACCGAGTGCGGCGGCGTGACGCTCTCGGGCATCGGGGAAAACCGTCCGGGCAACCTGGGCAAGCCGTTCGCCAACATCGAGATACGCATCGCCGGGGACGGCGAGATCCTGGTGCGCGGGCCGACGGTGACGCCGGGTTATTTCGAAAACCCGGAGGCGACCCGCGAAGTGCTCGACGCCGACGGCTGGTTCCACACCGGCGACCTGGGCGCGATCGAGCCCGACGGCTCGCTCCGGATCATCGGGCGCAAGAAAGACGTTTTCTATTGCTCGGACGGCTCGAACATCTACCCCAGCCACATCGAGCTGCTGCTGGAGAACGAGCCGCTCGTCCGCCAGGCGGTCCTGGTCGGCGACCGCCGGCCGTTCCTCGCGGCGCTGATCGCGCCGGACCCCGGCCGCATCGCCGCGGAGCTCGGCAAAGCGGAGGCGTCGTTGACGCCCGGCGAAGTCCATGACGCGCTCCGGGCGCGCGTCGAGCGCATCAATCGAAGGCTGGAAGATTACGAGCAGGTGCGCGAGATCGCGGTCGTGCCGGGAGATTTCCCCGAGCGGGTGCGGAGCGTGACCGCTTTTCAGAAAATCAAAGTCGACCGCAAGGCGGTCGAAGATCTCTACGCGGGCGAAATCCGCGGCCTCTACACCAACAAGTAGATACGTATGGCTGACGTGGCGCTCATCACCGGCGGCGGCAACGGCATCGGCCGGGCCGTCGCGCTGAGACTCGCCGGCGAAGGAATTACCGTCGTCATCGCCGATTGGGACGAGAAGGCCGCGGCCGAGACGCGCGCCGCGATCCTGTCCCGCGGCGGCCGGGCGGAGGCCGCGCGCGTCGACGTCCGGCGCGCCGCCGAGGTCGGGAAGACCGTCGCCGGCGTCGTCGAGCGCCACGGCCGCCTCGACATCCTCGCCAACATCGCCGGCGGCAGCATCCACCGGAAGCCGCTCGTGGAGCTCACCTGGGCGGAGTGGAAAGAAGTCCTCGACATCAATCTCAAGGGCACGTTTCTTTTCTGCCGCGCGGCGGCGCCGGTGATGGAGCGGCAAAAGTCCGGCCGCATCGTCAACACCGCGTCCAACTACGGCGTCACCGGCTCGGCGCTCCGCTCGCCCTACTCGGCCGCCAAGGCGGGCGTCATCGGCTTCAGCAAGTCGCTGGCGCTGGAGCTCGCGCCCGCCGGAGTGCTCGTCAACGTCGTCGCGCCGGGCCCGACCGACACGCCGCGCGTCATGGCGAACTGGACGCCCGAGCTCAAAAAGCAGAGGGAAGCGGAGATCCCGCTCCGCCGCACCGGCCGGCCGGAGGACGTGGCCGAGGCTTTTTATTTTCTCTCGAGCCCGGCGAGCGCCGCGATGACCGGGCAGACGCTGCACGTGAACGGCGGATGGGTCACTCCGTAGGATTTTTGACCCGGCTGGGAATCTCTTTTCGGGCCTATGCAATAAACCTGTGGTATGACCGAAGCTCCTCGTCCGATGCATAGGCCCTTCAAGAGACACCCAGCCGGATAAGACTGGCGACTAAAATGAGATTGAAAAATAAGGTGGCGGTCGTGACCGGTGGGGCTCAAGGCATCGGGCGCGCGCTCGCGCTCGGGCTTGCGCGCGAGGGGGCGAGCGTCGTCGTGGCCGATCTTCAGGCCGAGAAGGCGCAGGCGGTCGCGAGAGAAATTCAAACGCTCGGCGCGGAGGCGCTCGGCGTCGAGACCGACGTGTCTAAAGAAGAGTCGGTGCAAAATCTCGCAAAGCAGGCGCTCGAACGATTTCATCAGGTGGACATTCTCGTCAACGACGCCGGCATCTTCCCCCAGGCCCGCGTCGCCGACATGACGGAGGAAAACTGGGACCGGGTGATCGACGTCAACCTGGGCGGGAATTTTCTCTGCTGCCGCGCCTTCGTCCCCTCCATGCGGGCGCGAAAGAGCGGCCGCATCGTGAGCGTCGCCTCGGGCATCGCCCACACCGGCGCGGCCGCCGGCGCGCACTACGCCGCCTCCAAGGCCGGGATCTTGGGCTTCATCAAGGCGCTGGCGCGCGAGCTGGGGCCCGACGGCATCACCGCCAACGCGATCTGCCCGAGCATCATCGACACCGCGCTGCCGCGCGGACACCGGAGCGACGCCGAGATGCGCGAGCGGCTGCTCCGCAACCCATTGGGCCACATCATGAAGCCCGAAGACCTCGTCGGGACGGTTTTATTTCTCGCCAGCGATTCCGCCGGTTACATCACCGGGCAGGCGGTGAATGTGAACTGCGGGGCGGTGATGATTTAGGTTGCAATATATGTATAGAGAAAGAAGGACTTATGAAGGAGTATGACTTCTCCCAGGGCAAACGCGGGGCGGTGATTCCCCAGGTCGGAAAGACCCGCATCACCATCTATCTTGACGATGCCATACTGAAACGTTTCAAAGCCGAATCCGAAAGAACCGGAAAGGGATGCCAGACCCTGATCAACGATGCGCTCAACGTCTATCTCGGCTTGACGGACAAGCCGCTTACGGCAGAAGTGGTGCGTAAGATCGTAAGAGAAGGGCTTTCGGCGCAAAGCGAGAGTTAAACGACCTTGTGGAATCTCAGTTTGACACCCCACTCCCATAGCAGTAAATTCCGATTAGCAGCCTGAAAGTCAGGAGGGGAGTGACATGCTGCGCTCGACCGGTTTGACCCAGACGCACATGGAGTGCCGCTACTTGAAGGACAGCGCGCCGGTGCTGACCGATCTGCTTGCCTTCGAGAAGGTCGGCGAGGGTCCGGGCGAGGCGACTTTCAAGCATCCGAACACCGCCTGGCTCATCACCCTCCACGAGGCCGGGCCCGACGCGCCGGCCAAGCAGATGCACAACCACTGGGGCGTCCGGGTCGCGACGACCGAAGAGGTGGACGCGGCCTACGAGCACCTCGCGGCGCACAAAGACAAATACAAGATCGACCAGATCGGCAAGCCGACTTATAACCACGGCTCGTACTCCGTCTATTTTCTCGAGCCCGGCACCAACGGCTGGGAGATCGAGTGCTACGCCGAGGCGCTCCGCAAAGACGTCTGGAAAACCAGGGTCGGCGGCGTGCGCGCGCCGCATTGGGAGGAGCCGTTCCCGGCGGAGCGTTTTCCCGGACGGGGCTATGTCCCGCAGGGATTCACCCACGGAACGCTCGCCTGCGCCGATCTGCAAAAATCCTGGAAATTCTACAGCGACGCGCTCGGTCTCGAAGTCCATCAGGCGAACCCGCACGTCGTCTACGTCAAGCACCCGAACACCAAGCCTTACATCGTCTGCGCCGTGCGCCCGGAGTGGAAAACCTTCTCGCCCAACTTCCGCTTCACCATCGGCCTCGAGTCTACGGACGCGGTCGAAGAGGCGCATCGCTCGTTCGCCGCGTCGGCCAAAGATCTCGGCGTCACCGAGCTTCGCGGCGTGACGCGCGACGGCGCGCGCACCTCCTTTTTGCTCAGCGACCCCGACCGCAACTGGTGGGAAATCGCCGCGCCGAATTGATGCCGATTCCTGAAAAACCGCTCGCCGCCATGGGGCTCCGCGAGATCCGCGAGGCCGCGCGGCGGAAAATGCCGTCCGAGGCGTGGGAGCACTTCATGGGCGCGGCGGAGAGCGGCGCGACGCGCCGGAGAAACCAGCGCGCGCTCGGGCGCTTTCTCTTCCGCCAGAAAATCTTTCACGACGTCACCTACCCGGACATTTCCATAGAGCTCTTCGGCCGCAAGCTGCCGCTCCCCGCGCTGGTCGCGCCGGTCGGGAGCTTCAGCCTCATCAGCGACGCCGCCGAGCGCCAGGTGGCGGAGGCCGCGGGCAGGCGCGGCGCCATGATGTTCGTGAGCCACGCGGCGCTCTCCAGCGTGCGCGACTGGGCCCGGGCGACGAAGGCGCCGCTCGTCTTCATGGGCTATTTGAGCCGGGGCCGGGACGCGGTGCTGGACCAGGCCAAGCAGGCGGAGGATTTGGGCTTCGCCGCCGTCGGCATCACCATGGACGTGGTGCAGCCGGTCAAGATCGGCGATCAGGTGCCGCTCTCGACCAAGGACGGCAAGCCGCGCCGGGGGCAGACCGCCTCGGTCAAGGACATCGAGTGGCTGAAGCAGCGGGTCTCGCTGCCGGTCGTGATCAAAGGCATCATGGGCGCGTCCGACGCGCGCGCCGCGGTCCAAGCGGGCGCCGACGCGCTCATCGTCTCGAACCACGGCGGCAGGATTCTCGATTTCAACCGCGCGGCGATCGAAGCGCTGCCCGAAGTCGTCGAAGCCGTCGGCCAAAAGGCCACCATCCTGCTCGACAGCGGCATCCGCACCGGCGGCGACGTCGTCAAGGCGCTGGCGCTCGGCGCGAAAGCCGTCCTCATCGGCCGGCCGGTCGGCTGGGGCGTCGGCGCGGCGGGCGTCGAAGGCGTCGAGCGGGTGTTCGATTTGCTCTCCGAAGAGATCCGGCGCGTGCTGGTGATGACCGGCACCGCGTCGATCGGCGACGTAACGCAGACGGTCCTTTTTTCCGATGCGGCCGCCGGACCGGGCCTGTCCTGACGGAAGGGAGTTCTATGGGTTGGATCATTCTCGCGCTGCTGGCTCTCGTCGTGCTCTGGGTCGTCTGGTCGTACAACCTGCTCGTCGGGCTCAAGAACGGCATCCAGAACGCCTGGAAGCAGATCGACGTGCAGCTCAAGCGCCGGCACGATCTGATTCCCAATCTGATCGAGACCGCCAAGGGCTACATGCAATACGAGCAGCAGACGCTGGAAAAAGTCATGGAGGCGCGCGGCCGGGCGGTGGCCTCGACCGGGGTCAAGGAGAGCGCCGCGGCGGAAAACGCCCTCACGCAATCGCTCGGCCGGATTTTCGCCCTGATGGAGAGCTACCCTGATCTCAAGGCGAACGAGAACGTGCTCCGGCTTCAGGAGGAGCTGACGACGACGGAAAACCAGATCGCCTTCGCGCGGCAGTATTACAACGACCTCGTGATGCGCTTCAACACGCGGCAGGAGGTTTTTCCCTCCAACCTGGTCGCCGGCTTTTTCAACTTCAAGCCCGCCGAATTTTTCGCCGTGCCGGAGACCGAGAAGGCCGCGCCGCGCGTGGATCTTTCGCTGCCCGCCTGAGGCATGGGCGAAGCCTCCTATAGCGCGGCGGTGGACTTCGCCGCGCGCCAGAGCCGCAACCGCCGCGCCAGCCTGTTTCTCCTGGTCGTCTTTTTTCTTTTTTTTCTATTGATCGGCTTTTCGGTCGATTTGCTTTATCTCGATTCGCTCGCGCCCGGCGGTCCGCCGCTGCCCCTGGCGACGATCTCCGCCCTGGCGACGGCGGCGGCGATTTCGCTGCTGTCTTATTATCAGGGCAGCGAGCTGATCCTCGGCTCGCTCGGCGCCGAGCGGCTGGACCTGAGCCTGCCGGAGCAGCGCGAGCTGCAAAACATCGTGACGGAGATGGCGCTCGCCTCCGGGCTCCCCATGCCCAAGACCTACGTTATTTTCGATCCGGCGCCGAACGCCTTCGCCACCGGCCGGGACGAGCTCCACGCCTCGATCTGCGTCACGAGCGGCCTTCTGGCCCTGCTCGGCCGCGAGGAGACCCAGGGCGTGGTCGCGCACGAGCTGGCCCACGTCCGCGGCCGGGACACGCTCTTGATGGTCATGGTCACCGTGCTTTTGGGCGGCGTCGTGCTCCTGTCCGACTGGGCGCAGCGGTCTTTTTACAGCTCGCGCACGCGCGACCGCGTGGCCGGCCGGGGCGCGCTCCTGGCGGTCCCGCTTTTGCTCCTGGTTCTTCTGTCGCCGCTGTTCGCCCGGCTGCTGGCGATGGCCGTGTCGCGCCAGCGGGAATATCTCGCCGACGCGAGCGCGGTCGAGTACACGCGAAACCCGCTCGGCCTCGCCCGGGCGCTGGAGAAAATCCGCGACGCGGCGCTGCCGTTCACCCGAGCGGGCCGCGGCACGGCCCATCTCTTCCTCGTCAGCCCTCTCAAGCGGCGCGTCGACGAGCGCGACGGGCGCTTCGCCGATCTCTTGAGCACGCATCCGCCGATCGCGCGCCGGATCATGCTGCTCTATCAGATGGCGGGGGCGCGAAGCCCTCACCCTTCCCTCTCCCTGAAGGGAGAGGGTTAAGAGAGAGTCGAAGATAAAATCCCGGGCTCTAGAGTGAACTCAAAGCGACGATGATAAATAAATATCTGGGTCGAAAGAGACTTTTTCCTTTCCTCTCCCTGGAAGGGAGGGGATTAAGGTGAGGGTGGCGCCGGCGTGGTGACGAAATGCCCGGTTTGCGACCTGGAGATGAAGCAGGTCTCGGCGCGCGCCAATCCCGGCACGCTCATCGTTTTGGACCAGTGCGGCAAGTGCGGCGGCATCTGGTGCGATAAATGGGAGCTGTTCCCGGTCGAGCCCGAAGAGGCGAAGCGGATCGAGCCGGTGGATCAAGCTCTGCTCCAGGCGCCCGTTCCGCTGTCCCAAAAGCAGCTCTATTGCCCGCGCTGCACCGACCGGCTGCAGCTGTTTCACGACCCGCTTCTCCCCGGCGACATCCAGTTCCAGCGCTGCCGCCGGTGCGAAGGCATCTGGCTCAACCGCGGGCAGTTCAGCCGCTACAAAAATTTCCAGCGGAAAACGCGGGTCGAGAGGATGCCGGACGCAGAGCGGCTGAGAGAGCTCGCCGCGAAAGCGGAGGATACGCGCGGCTGGGTCACGACCGGCGCGCAGGGCATTTTCGCTTATCCCCAGGGAGATGCGGAAACCGAGGAATGGAAATCGAACACGATCAAAGGGGCCTTTCGGTTGATCCTGCAGACCCTCCTTCGCCTCGTCATCGGTTTTTGACGGCCCGTCAAGGGCCGTCCGCGCTATCGCGGCTTCGCGCTATTGACGATTTCTGCCTCCATCTGTAGTCTGGGACTTTACGAAAAGGAGCACGCATGCAGCAGGGGCTTAACTTCTTCGAGATCATCAATCGCGGCGCGATCGCCACCTACCCGCTGATCGTTTTGTCCATCGTCAGCGTCGCGGTCATTCTCGAGCGGCTGTGGACGCTGCGCGAGGCCGGCGCCATGATGGAGCGGCTGGGCGACTCCATCCTCGATTCCGTCAGGCAGGGGCGGAAGGACCTGGCGGTGGCGCTCTGCCGGCAGAACCAGGAGTCGGCGGCGGCGCGGCTTTTCCTCGCCGTGCTCTCGCAGAGCGGCGATGAAAGCCTGGAGAAGTCGACCGCCTTGATGAACGAGGCGATGTTCGAAGAGGGGCAAAAGCTGAAGAAGAACCTCTGGATCCTCGGCACCGTCGCCAGCAGCGCCCCGTTCATCGGGCTGCTCGGCACCGTCATCGGCATCATCAAGTCGTTCGAAAGCATGGCCGTCGTCGGCACCGGCGGATTTTCGGTCGTGGCGGCGGGAATCTCGGAAGCGCTGGTCGCGACCGCGCTCGGCCTCGGCGTGGCGATCATCGCGCTGATCTTCTACAACTACTTTCAAGTCCGCGTCGCCAATATCAACGGCCTGTGCCGCATCCAGGCGATGAAGCTCCTGCACAGCGTGGTGTCCTGACATGGCGCTCGCCCCGCTCGACCCGAACCAGTCGGAGAACATCGTCGCGGAGATCAACATCACTCCGCTGACCGACATCTTCCTCGTCCTGCTGATCATCTTCATGATCACCAGCTCCGCCATCATCGAGTCCGGCGGCAAGGTGAATCTGCCGGCGGCGGCGAAAACGGAGACCGCGCCGCGCGGCATTTCCGTAACGCTCACGCCCAACAACGAGATCTACGTCAACCAGGCGAAAGTCGGCAGGGACGGGCTCGAAGCCGCCGTGCGCGCGGCGCTCGGCGAGGGGCCCGACCGGGTCGTGATTCTCCGGGGCGACCGCAGCGTTCCGCTCGGAGAGGCGGTCTGGGTGCTCTCGGTGATCAAGAAGGCCGGGGCGTCCGAGATCGCGATCGCCGCCCAGGCGGACGCGCCCCGCAAAGGCCGCTGAAAGAGAAGCTTCAGACAGCCGCGCAGAGGTCGATCTCGACCAGAGCGCCTCTCGGCAGCTCGGCCACGGCGACGGTCGAGCGCGCCGGCTTGGAGCGGCCGAGATATTCCGCGTAAACCTCGTTCATGGCGGCGAAGTCGCCCATATTCTTTAAAAACACGGTCGCCTTCACGACCGAGTCCATGGACGCGCCGGCGGCCTGCAAGACCGCCGAGAGATTTTCCATGACCTGGCGGGTCTCGACCGCGATGCCGCCCGGCGCCAGGGTTCCGGTTTTCGGATCGAGGGCGATCTGGCCGGCGGTGAAGACCAGGCCGTTCACCCGTATCGCCTGCTCGTAGGGGCCGATCGCCTTGGGCGCGGCGTCGGTGCGGATGGGGTCACGATGCATCGTTCCTCCTTTGGATCCAAGCGCTGGGGCGCTCCGTTCACGACTCCATTTTCTATAGCACGATGCTGTGATATTTTAATCCTCGATGACCCTGCTGACCGCGC
>DASWFA010000240.1:0-2476 GCA_036394475.1 Binatia bacterium | reverse complement strand
CGCGGGGGACCTGCCGCTCTTCGCGGGCGGCAAGTCGATGGGCGGGCGCATGACTTCGCTGGCGGCGGCGCAGGAGCCGCTCGCGGACGCGCGCGGGCTCGTCTTTTTCGGCTTCCCGCTCCACGCCCCGGGAAAGAACTCCGCCGAGCGCGGCAAGCATCTTGAGGACGTCGAAGTGCCCATGCTGTTCCTGCAAGGCTCGCGCGACGCCTTCGCCGACTTGAAGCTCTTAAAGCCGCTCTGCGCCAGGCTCGGCAAGCGCGCCGGGCTATTCATCATCGACGGCGGCGACCATTCGCTGCACATGCTCAAAAGCTCCGGCCGGAGCGACGACGAGGTGTTGGAAGAAGCGGCGCGGACAGCGGCAGGCTGGATGAGCCCTTCCTTGCGTTAGTCTTTACGCCTTCTCGTACGCCGCGCGCTTCACTCTGTCCATGTTGGTGCCTTCGATGCGCAAGAGGCGCGTCGAGCCGGCGCGGCGCGGCGAGTGGAGATCGCCTTCGTTATAAATGTGCGCCATGCCCGGCTTCAGCGTGTACGTCCTCACGCGCCGCACCTTGCCCGGCCGGCCGTTCCCGGCCGGCGCGACCAACTCCCAATCGCTCATCTCGGTCTCGCCGCGCGCCTGGCCGTAGATCGCCCACGAAGGGCCGTGATCGTGCGGGTTGCTTTCCTTCGCGCCTTGGAAGACGTGGGCGAGGATGCAAAAGCCGAGCTCCGGGTCCTCGTAGATGACTTTGCGGTCCGGCACGCCGTCGCCCAGGTGGGCGGCGATGAAGGCCTCGTCCCGAAGCGCGTCCTCGACCAGCGCGCGCACTTGCTCGCGGCCCGGCGGGCCCGAATCGGCCTTGAGAATGCGGCGGCATTCGGCGGAAAATTGTTCGAGCGTGTGGCCCATAAAAAAATCTCTCCGTTCGACGAGACGTTGAAGCCTTCGCTCTAAAACTACTAAATTCTTTCGGCCGGCCGCAAGGGGGAAAAATAAATGCCGGAGTCTAGCGGGGAGCCGCTCCAGGTCCCAGCTTATTGGAAAACACCACGTCGTAGTTCGTTTGGGCCACCAGGAAAACCTTCCGCTCCGAGCCGCCGCGCAGTCGGTCGTATCCGGCTTTATCCGTGAGCGCGTAAATAGTTGCGGGGCCGTCCCATCTGCGCCAGAAAAACGCGTCGTCGTCCGCCCGCCGGCTCGGGCCTTCCTCCCAGCGCGCGAAGGGCTCCACCCAGCCCACCTGGGTCACCTGCCGCTGCAGATAGAGCGGCAAGTCCTGGTAATAGGCGTGGTAGCTCGCTACTTCGTCCCTGGTTTGCAGCCGGGGCTTGAGCGCCAGGGCCAGGTCTTTGACCGAGCGGCGCTGATCGAAAATAGGCAAGCTGCTGTTCAGCACGGCGAGAAAGAGCGCCGCCGTCAGTCCGAGCGCGGAAAAGGCCCAGGGGAAGCCCCTGCGCCGGCCCAAGGAGATGGCCGTCAGCGCGCCGGCGACCAGGATCACGCTCTGCGCGGCGAGGAAGGGTCTCAATCGCACCAGCTCGGGATAAGTCGTCGCCGCGGTCGATGGGATGGTGGCTTCGTCGTTGGGGACTTCGAGGTCGGGCCAGTTCGAATAGCGTTCCAGATAATGCTGCGGGCCCTTCAGCCCCAGCCCGGCTACGATCAGAGCCGCGCCGAGAAAGAGCCAGAATCCGGTCCGGACGCCTTCCAGGCCGGGGCGGTCCCACGCGGCCGTGAAGTACCGGCCGATCAGGATCGCGAGCGGTGGAAACATGGGCAGGATATAAGGGATGACTTTCGAGCTGGACAGGGAAAAAAACAGAAACACCCAGCCCGCCCACACGACGAGAAAGAGGGTTTCCTTTTGTCCCCGGCCCGGGCGGAGAGCGCGGCGGAGGTTGTGCCTGACCGCCTGGAACAAGAACACGGTCCAGGGGAAGAGTCCGACCAGTAAGACCGGGACGAAGGTCCACGGATGGTCGAGCGGGCCGTTTTTGTAAAGGAACCGCTGGAAGTGCTCCCGAATAAAATAAAACTGGAAAAACTCCGGGTTGACCCGGGAGACGAGGATATGCCAGGGCGCGGCGATCGTCGTGAACAGTGCCAGCCCGGAGGGCAGGTAAAGAGTTTTCAAAACGGTCCATTCGCCCGTAAGCAAAATCCATGTCCCGATAATCAGGCCGGGGAGGGCGACGCCGATCAGGCCCTTCTCCAAGACCGCCAGGGCCATGGCGGCGAAAAAGATCCCCATGGCGAGGCGGCGCCCGAGTCCGGGCGGCGCGCGCGCGCCCGATACAAAGGCCAGCAGCGCCGCGGCGAGAAGCGCCGAGAGAACCATGTCGAGGTTGGCGACGCGGCTCATCGCGTAGTGCATGCCGGGGGTCGCCAGCACCACGGCGGCGAGCCAGCCGGTTCTCCGGTCGAACAGCTTCCGACCGCCCGCGTAGACCGCGAGACAGCCGAGGAGGGCGAAGGCCGCGGGCCACA
>DASWFA010000239.1:0-2482 GCA_036394475.1 Binatia bacterium | reverse complement strand
TCCCCGAGCTCGCCTCGCGCCAGCACGTGCGCCATATTTTGCCGATCATCGACGGCGCGCTCAAGCAGGCCGGAGCGGGGCTCGGCGATCTCTCCGGCATCGCGGTCACGCGCGGGCCGGGGCTCGTCGGCTCGCTCCTGGTCGGCCTTTCCGTCGTCAAGGGCATCGCCTATCGCCGGTCCATCCCGTACGTCGGCGTCAACCATCTCGAGGCGCACCTGCTGGCGATCTTTCTCGACCGCGAGGTCGCGTTTCCCTATCTCGCGCTGCTCGCCTCCGGCGGCCACACGCTGCTCTACGTGGCGCGGGATTTCGGCGACTACCAACACCTCGGCGGCACGCGCGACGACGCGGCGGGCGAGGCCTACGACAAAGTCGCCAAGATGATGGGGCTCGGCTATCCGGGCGGCCGGGCGATCGACCAGCTCTCCAAGAGCGGCAATCCGAAGGCGGTGGCGTTTCCGCGGGCGCGCTTGAAAAAAGGCTCGCGCGACTTCAGCTTCAGCGGCCTCAAGACGGCCGTCTGGCACCACCTCAAAGAACGTCCGGAGGGCGCGGAATCGGACAAGGCCGACATCGCGGCGAGCTTTCAGGAAGCGGTCGTGGACATGCTGGCGGCGCGGACCATCGGCGCGGCCGTGGACCTCAACATCCCGCGCGTCGTGCTGGCCGGCGGCGTCGCGGCCAACAGCCGGCTGCGCCAGCGGATGGCGGAGGCGACCCGGGCCGAAGGCATGGAGTTCCACGTTCCGCCGCCCGCCCTCTGCACCGACAACGGCGCGATGATCGCGCTCGCCGGCTATCATATGCTGCGGCGCGGACTCAGGGACGACTTACATCTGAACGCCGACGCCGACCTGACGCTGTAGCAGGCCGGTGAAAAAGGCTCATCATTGCATAGCCGGGCCGGAAGCATCTCTCCGAGCCGATGCGATGGGCCTGTGCTACGCTTAACGGTTGATACGCTTGATACTCCACGCTCGACGCATCGGCCCTTCGAGATGCTCCCTGGCCCGGCACGGCTATTAAAGTGTTTTAGACTAAGGTCGACCAATGGCCACGCTATATCAGGAAGCGCAGGCCGGTGAAAAAGGCTCATCATTGCATAGCCGGGCCGGAAGCATCTCTCCAGGCCGATGCGATGGGCCTGTGCTACGCTTAACGGTTGATACGCTTGCTGCTCCACGCTCGACGCATCGGCCCTTCGAGATGCTCCCCGGCCCGACGCGGCTACCGTATTTAATTGTTTTGGTTTAAGGTCGAATGATGTCTACCCTCTATCAGCAGGCGCGCGCGGCGCTGAGGGAGTCGGACTTCAAGCCCAGGAAAAGGCTGGGGCAGAATTTTCTCGTCCACGAGGCGGTGCTCGATTCGATCATGCGGCTGGTCGAGCTCGGCCCGGAGGACGAAGTCCTGGAGATCGGTCCCGGCCTGGGTTCTCTGACGCGCCGGCTCGTGGAGCGGGCGCGCCGCGTGCTGGCCGTCGAAGTCGACGGGATTCTGGTGGAGAAGCTCCGGAGCGGCGACCTCGGCTCTCATCCCGCGCTGGAACTCGTCCACGGGGACATTCTCGAGCTCGCGCTCGAATCGATTTTGCCGGAGCGAAAAATCAAGCTGGTGGCGAACCTGCCCTACAGCATCGCCACGCCGGTGCTGTTCCGCCTGTTCGAGCTCCGGGAGCGGTTTTCCTTTCTGGTCTTGATGGTCCAGCGCGAGGTCGCCGAGCGGATGGCGAGCGCCCCGGGGACGAAGTCGTACGGCGCGCTTTCGGTCTGGTGCCAGGTGTACGGGCGGATCACCGCCAGGGTCCCGGTCGCGCCGGAGGCTTTTTTCCCGCGGCCCAAGGTGAGATCGATGGTGCTGAAGATCGAGCTGCGCCCCGAGCCGCTGGTCTCGCCGGATGAAGTCCCGGCGCTGCGCGGTCTGGTGCGCGCCGCGTTCGGGCAGAGGCGAAAGACGCTCAAAAACAATCTCGCCGGCTGGCTGGGCATCGGCAAGGAAGAGATCGACGCGCTGCTCGCCGCCGAGGGCGTCGATCCGCGCCGGCGCGGCGAGACGCTCAGCGTGGAGGAGCTCATCCGCCTCGCCCGCTCGCTTAAACGTTTCAAGCTGAAAGCCGACCGCTGATAGCTGATAATTATTCTTTATGCCCGAGCTTCCCGAAGTCGAGACGATTTGCCGCGGCCTCGGCGCGCGCGTGACCGGACGGCTGATCCGCTCCGTCGAAGTCCTGGAGCCGCGGCTGAGAACCCGCGTCCGGCCAGACTTCGCCGCGCAGCTCGCGGGGAGAAGGATCACCGGGGTCAAGCGCCGGGCCAAATATATTTTAATCCTGCTCGACGGCGGCGGCGTCTGGCTCTCGCACCTCGGCATGTCGGGGAAATTGATCTGGGTCGAAGCGGGCCGGGCGCGGGAAAAGCACGATCACGTCGTCGTCCGGCTCGACGGCGGCTTCGAGCTCCGCTACCACGACCCGCGCCGC
>DASWFA010000238.1:0-3902 GCA_036394475.1 Binatia bacterium | reverse complement strand
CGTGATGTTGACGATCCGGCCGCGCCGCTCGCGGATCATGCCCCGGCACACGGCCTTGGTGCAGTGGACCGTACCCTTGAGATTGATCCCGAGCACGCGGTCCCAGTCGTCCGCCTTGAGCCGGACCAGGAGATTATCGGTGGTCACACCCGCGTTGTTGACTACAATATCAATTTTTCTGTGTTGGTCAACGATTTTTTTAACCGCGGCGTCCACCTCGCCCTCCACGGAGACGTCGAAGGGACAGAGCTCGCCGCTGCCGCCGCCGGCCGCCAGCAGCCTGAGCGTCTCTTCCGCCGCCGCGTGGTTGACGGCGTAGTTGGCGATAACGTGCGCGCCCTCCCGCCCGAGCGCCAGCGCGATCGCCCGGCCGATGCCCCGGCTGCCGCCGGTCACCAGAGCTATTTGACCTTGCAGGCTCACGACAGTCCGGATTCGATCTTCTTCAAGTCCCCGGGGGTCTCGAGGTTGTCGACCCGGAGCCCGGGGTTGATTCTTTTGACGAGACCGCTCAAGACCTTTCCCGGCCCGATTTCCAGGACCCGCTCGACGCCCAATTCCGCCAGCCGCCCGACCGACTCTTCCCAGCGCACCGGGCGCACCGCCTGCTCGACCAAGAGCGGCTTGACCCGCGCCGCGTCCCGGTTGAGCGCGGCCTCGACGTTGGTCACCACGCCGATCGAAAAAGGCTTGACCTCGACGCCCGCCAGCACCCGCCCGAGCCCGTCGGCGGCGAGCCGCATGAGCGCGCAGTGGAACGGCGCGCTCACGGGTAGCTCCAGGACGCGCTTCGCGCCGCGCTCTTTCGCCAGCGCCATCGCGCGCCCGACCGCGGCCCGGTCGCCGGCGATGACGATCTGTCCGGCGCCGTTCAGGTTCGCCGGCGCCACGACTCCGCCGGCGGCCGCTTCGGCGCACAGGCTCTCGACCTCGGCGGCCGCGAGGCCCAAAACGACCGCCATCGAGCCCGCGCCGGGCGGGACCGCCTGCTGCATCAATCTGCCCCGCTCCCGTACTACCTTGACCGCGTCGGCGAAGGCAAGCGCCCCGACGCCGACGAGCGCGCTGTACTCGCCCAGGCTGTGGCCCGCCACGCAGAGCGGCTCGAGGGAGAACTCGGCCTGGAGCGCGCGGAGAATCGCGATCGAGACCGTGAGGATCGCCGGCTGGGTATTTTCGGTGAGCTTCAACTCCTCTTCGGGACCGGAAAAGCAGAGACGCTTTAAGGGCAGCCCGGCCGCCTCTTCCGCCTCTTGAAAAGTCTCGTCGGCGGCTTCGAACTGCTCGCAGAATTCCTTTCCCATCCCGACATATTGGGAGCCCTGGCCGGGAAAAACGAAGGCGAGCTTAGACTTTCCCTCCACCTTTGCTCTCTTTCCCCGGCGTTTCCTGAGCCGCCTTGCCCCCCAGCCGATCGAGCTTGGATTTTACCCGCTGCCAGATCCGCGGCGGCTCTTTGCCCCGTTCGGCGGAGTCGCCCTGACTCAAAACCTCGCTGATGCGGCGGTTGACGTCGTGCGCGACCGCTTCCTTGGCCACGCGCGCGGCGTTTTTGATCTCCTTGGGGCCGGAGCCGCCGTGCGCGACGATCGCCACCCCGTTCAGTCCGAGCAGCGGAGCGCCGCCGTATTCCGTGTAGTCGAGGCGCCGGTAGGCGCGCAGAAGCGGGCCGCGGCTCAAGAGATAGCCGAGGCGGGCGAGCGCGGTCTCGCGGAACGCCCCTTTCAGCATGCGGCCGAAAAATCCGGCCAGGCCTTCGAGCGTCTTGAGGGCCACGTTGCCGGTAAAGCCGTCGCAGACGACGACGTCGACCTTGTCGGTGAAGAGGTCCCGGCCCTCGACGTAGCCGATGTAGTTGAGCGAAGTCTGGGCCAGCTCCGCGCTCGTGGCGCGCGTCAAATCGTTGCCCTTGGACTCTTCCTCGCCGTTGCTCAACACGCCGACGCGCGGCGAAACGACGCCCAGGACCTGCTGGGAATAGATCGCTCCCATGACGCCGAATTGGACCAGCTGGCGCGGCTTGCAGTCGACGTTGGCGCCGGCGTCGATGATGATCGTCCCCTTGCCCGGGGTCGGCAGCACCACGGCGATCGCCGGCCGGTCCACCTGCGGCAGGTTCCCGACGACGAACATGCCGAGCGCCATCATCGCGCCGGAGTTGCCCGCGCTGACGACGGCCTCGACCTCGCCCCGGCGCATCAGCTCGTAGGCCACTTTTAAGGAAGAGTCGCGCTTTCTCAAGGCCGTGCTGGGGGATTCGTCCATCAGAACGACCTCGGCCGCGGGGACGACCCGGATCCGGGATGGGTCGAATTTGCCGCGCGCGAGCCGGGGCTCGATGGCTTCCGGCCGGCCGACGAGCACGATCTCGACGTCGAGATCGGCGGCGGCCAAAATCGCCCCTTCGACCACCGCGTCGGGGGCGCGGTCGCCACCCATCGCGTCAACGGCTATCTTCACCATGGCGAGGAGAGGGAAAGATCAGCTCTCTTCGACTTGAATCGCCTGCCTGCCGCGGTAGTAGCCGCAGCTCGAGCAGGCGCGGTGCGGAAAGACCGCCTCGCCGCATTTGGCGCAGCTCGTGAATTGCGGCGCGGTCAAGTGATCGTGCGAGCGGCGCTTGTTTTTCTTGCTTTTGGAAGTCCTTCGCTTGGGTACCGGCATCTCTTTTTATATCCCTTCTTTTCGTCCCGCTTGGCGGCGGAAGGAAAGGCGCGCTATCGACTGTATCAATGGGAGGGCTACTGTTGCAACTTCATGTCGCGGAAAACCGCCAGCCGCGGATCGCTCCGCGACGAGGAGCACCGGCAGGAGCTTTCGTTCAAGTCGACGCCGCAGCTCGGGCACAGGCCGCGGCAGGCTTCCTCGCACAGAGGCCGGGTCGGGAGCGCCAGCAGCACCTGCTCGCGGATGAACGGCGCCAGATCGATCTCGTCTTCGCGGTAAAAGCTCAGCCCCAGCTCGTCGGCAGCGAGCTCGCGGTTTTTCGCGGTGCGCGGATCGGGGGTCAAAACGAAATCGAACTCTTTGTCCAACGGGAAAGAATAGCTTTTAAGACAGCGGCTGCACGAGCCCTCGACCGCTCCGGCGATCCGTCCATGGAAGAACAGGTCCGCGCCCGAGCGGTAATAGACGAGGCTCACGTCGAGCGGCTCGGGAAAGCGGAAATCGGTCGCGGGGCCGCTGTAAAGCCGGTTCAATTCCTCGGTGCTTTGAGCGAAGGAGAGCTCCTTGGGAGCCTCGGCGATCTGTGAAACCAAAAGCTTCATAAGGCACTTCTTAGTTTAAAGTGATTCGGACCCTATTGTCAAGTTGAAATGAGCGCGGCGGAGAGTGAAAAGAGCGTGATTTTTTGCGGACTTCCGGACTATCGGAACGTCCCGGCCGGGACTCAATCCGCGGGCCGGGCCTCGAGCGCCAGGGCGCGCGCGAGCGCGGCGAAAAACCGGGCGTAAGGATCGGCATCCAACACGGGAGTGGCGTCGTACCGCGCATTGGCGCGAACCAGGAGCCGGTCCGCGCCCTGCGGCAGGACCGTCACGGTCAGGCGCAGCAGATACTGGTCCCCTTTGACCCCGCTGACCGACAGCAGAGCGTAATCGGCGCGGTCGACGACGAACCCCAGCTCTTGCAGAGACTCGATGACGGCGCGGAGCGTTTTTTGGCGGTCGGCGCTCGCAAAGACGCGGCTCCGGATCGCCGCCAGCTCGGCCTGGCTCTGCGGCGGCTGGGAATAGTCGCGGACGCCGGGGCCGCAGCCGCTCAGGGGCGCCAGGATCTGGAGCGCCAGGAAAACTCCGGCGAGCGCCTTGCCAGGGTTAAAGCTCATGCGCCTCGAGGCCGGCCGCCTTGGCGAGCTTGGCGAAGAACTCCCGGAAGGCCGCCGGATCTTGCAGCAGCTC
>DASWFA010000237.1:0-3015 GCA_036394475.1 Binatia bacterium | reverse complement strand
CCCGACGACGGATTGACTTTCATCATGTCCGCTCGGTTTCCAAACCAGGCCGCCGCAAAGCAGTTTTTTATCGACAGAATCGTCTTTCAAGCCGGTAAGGACGGTGTTGCGCTGGCGGAAGTCGAGAAGCAAATGCTCGCCTGGTCCGAGGCCGAAATGACACCGGTGGAGGCGATAGAGCTGGGTTCGCGTTTCGAGAAAGAAACGACGAACGCCGAGCTCGAGCGCAAAATTTCCGCTCTGGTGAAAAAGGCCTATAAGGAGGACGTGGCTCGCGATGCGGGCGCTCGAAGGCTGTATCTAGAGGCGTATCGTGTATTGAATCAGGGGGACCATTATATTCTTGTGATGGTCGAACCGATGCTCGGCCTGCGTATCGAGATAGAGAGTTTTTTTAGCACGCTTTTATTGTCGATCAGGCAGGCTTTTTCGCGCTAAATCTCCGAAACCTCCCTGATCTTCGCTTTTTTTCTCCTCGCCTGCTCCCAGACGTATCTTCCCACCGCCAGGTCTTCGTCGGCGATGCCGTTGGATTGAAAGAGGATCTGCTTCGGCCGCGGCGCGGGGCTTCCGGCAACGACGAATTTTTCCAGCGGGACGACGTCCTCCCAGCGGACGGTTCCCGCCGCGACGGCCGCGATCAGGTCGCCGCTGTCGGTCTGGGCCGTCGGCAGGTCGTCGGTCGCGATCAAATTCATCCGCTCGATCAGCGCGCCGGAAACTTCGTGCTTCACCGGCTGGTTTGCCCCCATCGAGACGACGAGGCACTCGGCTTTCAAATTCCGGCCGTCGGTGAGCGGCGCGGCCGCGTCGGTCGCGAGCACGAGAATGTCCGACTCGGCTTCCGTTTCTTCGAGCGACGACGATTCCCGGAGCTCGGCGGCGACCCGCCGGCTCATCTCCTTGATGAAGGCGCGGATTTTTTTCGGATTGCGGCCGTAGACCAGGACTTTTTTGACCGGGCAGGCCTCGACGATCGCCTCGACCTGAAACGTCGCCTGCCAGCCGGGGCCGGCGAGGCCGAGCACGTCCGCCTTCGGGGGCGCGAGATATTTCGCCGCCACGCCGCTGGCGGCGCCGGTGCGGAGGCTGCTCAGGTAGGCGGCGTTCAGGATCGCGCGGATCCGGCCGGTGCGGCCGTCGTAGAGCGTGATCGTGTTCGACGCGCCGGCATAGGCGCGCAGGCAGAACAGGTCCGCGTCCGCGTGCCAGGTGGCCATCACGTTGAGCTGCTTCTCGCTGCCCTTCAGCCGCCGGCGCGGGAAGCTCCGCATTTTGCCCGCCGCCCGGTCGCGGAACATCTGCTCCACGGCCTTCACCGCGCGGGGCATGTCGATCAGCCTGCGCGTCTCTTTTTCGCCGATAATCGAAGCCATTTTTTTTCTCCTCGCCGCCCACTCGTTTACCACAGGCTTGCCTGTCTTGGAAAGCCGCGAGAGAGCGTGCATAATACGTTGCAGATTCGCTGAGCGGGAGACAGCCTCAAGGAGCCGGCATGGGAGAAAAATTTCCCCGATGGACCTACGTCGTCATCTTCGCGCTGCTCGCGGTCGTCGTCGTGCTCGCGGCGCGGGCGCTCCGGAGCAAGCCCAGCGCGCTCAGTCCCTCCCCCCCGGCGGAGACCGCCGTCGAGCGCGCGCCCGACAAGGACCGGCCCGCCGATGCGCTGGGCGGCGAAGTCGCCGAGCTGCGCAGACAGGTCGAGGAGACTTCCAGCCGGGTAAAAGAGCTGGAGTCCCGGCTCGCCGAGACCAACAAGGCGCTCGCCGCCGCGCAGGCTAAAGTGAAAGCGGCGCAAAAGGTGGCCGAGCGGCCGGCGGCCCCGCCCGCTCCGAGGGAAAGGGCGGCCGCCGGCAACAGCCAGCCTCCTCCGCCGTCCCGGCGCGCCGCCGATGCCGGCTCCTACGAGATCGTCCGCGACACCGCGGTGCTGGAGAGGCCGGCGACGTCCGCGCGCGAGGTCGCCCTGGTGCAGCGGGGAACCACGGTCAACGTGGTCGGCTCCCAGGGAGATTGGCTCGAAGTCCGCTCCAAATACGGCAAGCCGCCGGGCTATATCCGGCGCGACGACGCCGTGTTAAGACAGGGACAGACCGATAACCGATAACGATCCAAGAGGAGGCGTATCCATGAAAGGCATTTCTTTGCAAAGCGCGCTCGTGTCGGCCCTCGTGCTCCTGGCGGCGCCCGCGTGGGCGCAGGACTACAAGGCGATCCTCGCCAACCCGGAGCGCCCCGAGGCGGAAAAATCGATCGACCCGATCCGCAAGCCGGAAGAGATGCTCAAGTTTTACGGCGTCAAGCGCGGCGATAAGGTCGGCGACCTGATGGCGAGCCGCGGCTACTATACGGTGATCCTGGCGCAGGTCGTCGGCGACAAGGGCGTCGTTTACTCGGCCAATCCCACGGTGCGGGACGAAACGCGCGAGCGCTTCAAGAATCCCGCCTACGCCAACGTCAAGCTCGTCGAGGGCGGCATGGGGACCGTCGCCCTGCCGCAGGACGGCTCGCTCGATTTCGTCCTCATCAATCTCGATTACCATGAGGTGGCGCCGGGCGACCGTCCGGCGCTCAACCAGCGGGTCTTCGCCGCGCTCAAGCCCGGCGGCGTTTACGGCGTCGTGGACCACGCGGCGGCCGACGGCGCGGGCGACTCGGCGGCTAAAACTCTCCACCGCATCGAAAGGTCTCTCGTGGTGAGCGAGGCGACCGCCGCCGGCTTCAAGCTCGCGGGGGAATCGGACCTGTTGAAAAGCCCCGAAGACCCGCACACCACGAACGCGATCAAGGAGCAGCGGGGAAAAAGCGATCGGTTTGTCCTAAAATTCGAAAAACCCAAATGATAATGAGTCGGTAGACGTCGCGTTCTCGTTCGGGGCCAGCCCTTCCGGCCGAGGGCAATGGGTCTGTGGCTTGAGGCAGCCGGCGAGCGTCGAGCCGGGCATCCTTGCGTGGGATGACGTGACGACGGGCCAGGCACCGCGCAAGTCGTCGGGGCTGCGCGTCCGGCGCCCT
>DASWFA010000236.1:0-5104 GCA_036394475.1 Binatia bacterium | reverse complement strand
CTGTTCGGCCTCGGCACCACGGCGACGGGCTTCGCCGGGGCCTCGAACGGCGGCGGCCACCACGACGTCTATCCGATGGTCGAGGAATGGTCGCCGCAGCAGAAGCTCATCCATGAAAAGGAATCGCTGGGTTTTTACATCACCGGCCATCCGCTGGATAAATACGAGAGCCGCCTCTCCCGTCTGACTTCGGGTCCGATCTCGGACCTGCGCGAGCGGCCGGTGAGCGGCGAGGTGAAAGCGGGCGGCGTGACCACCGCGATGCGGCTCCGCAACACCAAGAAAGGCGACCGCTACGCCAGCTTTCAGCTCGAGGACAAGACCGGCTTCATCGAAGTGATCGTCTGGCCCGACACCTACAAGCGCGTCATGGACGTCCTGTCGTCGGACGACCCGATTCTCGTGTCGGGCAAGATGGACGTGGGGGAGGAGCGGGTGCAGATCATCGCCAACGGCGTGATCCCCCTGGAGCAGGCGGCGCAGAAGCTCTCGCCTTCGGCCGGGCTGGAGCGGCGGAGGCAGGAGGCGAGCGCGCGGGTTCACTTCTATCTCCTCGGCGGAGGCTTCACGCCCGAGGAGCTCGGCCAGCTGCACGAGACCTTGCGCAAATATCCGGGCAGCTCCCCGGTCTTTCTCCACCTCACGCAGGCCGACAACAGCGAAGCGATCATCGAGCCGGAAAACCTAAGGGTCGCCTCCGGCCCCGAGCTGCTGCAGACCATCGAGCAGCTTTTCGGCAGCCGCGTCACCGTCTCCCCTTTACCGTCTTGAAGCGTATTTACCCCCATCTCGGCGGTTATCGGGAGCGTGTCTTCCTGGTCGGGGCGGAGCTCCCGTCGGCCGAGGGCTCGACCCCGCTCGACGATAACCTGGACGAGCTCGAGAAGCTCGCCGAAAGCGCCGGCGCCGAGGTCGCGGGCCGCATCACCCAGCGCTTGAAAAGAGTCACCCCGGCCACGCTCATCGGCCAGGGCAAGGTGGAAGAGGTCCGCTGCCGCCTGAAGGACTTGAAGCCCGATCTCGTCATCTTCGACGGCGATTTGACGCCCGCCCAGCAGCGCAATCTCGAAGCGGCCTTCGAGCTGCGCGTGATCGACCGCAGCCAGCTGATCCTCGATATCTTCGCCCAGCGGGCGCAGAGCAACGAAGGCAAGCTGCAGGTCGAGCTGGCGCAGCTCGAATACATGCGGCCGCGCCTCACGCGCCAGTGGACGCACCTCTCGCGTCTGGGCGGCGGCATCGGCACGCGCGGCCCCGGCGAGACCCAGCTCGAAGTCGACCGGCGGCGCGTGCGGGAGCGGATCGCCAAGCTCAAGGACCGGCTCCTGACGGTGGAGAAGACCCGCACCATTCAGCGGCGCGAGCGGCTCGAAGTCCCCTACGCCACCGTGGCCCTCGTGGGCTACACCAACTCCGGCAAATCGACCCTGATGAACACCCTGACGCGCGCCGGCGTGGTAGCCGAGGACAAGCTCTTCGCCACCCTCGACCCGACGATCCGCTCGCTCCGGCTGCCGGGCGGCGACCGCGTCATGCTCGCGGACACCGTCGGCTTCATCAATAAAATTCCCCATTCCCTGATCGAGGCTTTTAAAAGCACGCTGGAGGAGGTCCGGTGCGCCGATCTCCTGCTGCACGTCGTCGACGTGACGCATCCGTTCCACGAGGAGCAGATCGCCGTGGTCGAGGCGGTGCTGGAAGACATCGGCGCGGGCGACACGCCCTACATCATCGCGCCGAATAAAACCGACCTCGCGTCGGAAACCCCCTTCGGCCTCGCCGGCCGGAACGGCGCGCGCGATGTCTGCCCGATCTCGGCGCTCACCGGCAAGGGGATCGACCGTCTCCTGGAGGCGATTCAAAAAATACTCGACCAGGGCAAGGAGACGACGGCGTTCTCCTTCGATCCGTCGCAGGGGGCGCTGCTGTCGCTGCTCCGCCGCCAGGGCCGCATCCTCGAAGAGAAGTACGAAGAGGACCGCATCCGCGTGACGGCGCTCTTGAGTCCCAAGCTCGCCGGCCAGATGAAAAAATGGCTGCAAAACGGCGCCGCGGCGGAGACTCGGGGATGACTCGCGCGCCTTGCCGTGTGACGCCTCTTTGACTATCTTCATCCCTTTCTTCATTATAAACAGCCTATGCTGAATTTGCCGAACTTCCTGACGCTCGTCCGCATCCTGGCGATCCCTTTTTTCCTGGTGCTCCTGGCCTCCCATCTCTACCTGGACGCGCTGTTCGTCTTTATCCTGGGCGGCGCGACCGACGCCCTCGACGGCTTCGTCGCCCGGCGGACCAATCAGAAGACCTCGCTCGGCGCGGCCCTCGACCCGGTGGCCGACAAGCTGCTCTTGATGAGTTCCTTCATCATGCTGGGCCTCATGGGCGGCATCCCGCTGTGGCTGATCGTGCTGGTCGTCAGCCGGGACGCCGTGATCCTGTTCGGCTACGCGGCGATTTATTTTTTAGTCGAAGAGCGGCTGGAGGTCGTGCCCACGACCATGGGCAAGCTCAGCACCGTGCTCCAGCTCTTCACCGTCGGCGTGGTGCTGGCGCTGCTCGCGGGCATCCCGTTCTTGAGCCCGTGGATGGACGACCTCCTGTTTTACCTCACCGCCGCGGCCACCGTCGTCTCCGGCGTCCAATACCTCTACCGCGGCCTGCTGTGGCTCCAGGAGCGCGTGTAGTTGTCTCGATTGGTTGACAGCGGCCCGAAAAATTGGTAGGAAAATCAGAGGCTTGCGTTAGGGAAAATGGTCTAACAAAGGATGAAGGACGAGGGCCGAAGGATGACGCGGGTTCATCCTTTCACCTTCCGCCTTCATCCTTTGGTATTTTATAGGCACGTAGCTCAGTGGGAGAGCGCTTCCTTGACACGGAAGAGGTCGGCGGTTCAATCCCGCCCGTGCCTACCATTCAAATACAGGCATTAGGCAATAGGAATCAGGCTGTGGGGAATATCCAGGTAAAATTAGCCGGCGGGAAAACGGTCGAGGTCAAGTCGGGTCTCACGATCCGGGAGTTGGCGTCTTCCGTCGGCGTCGACGGCGAAGTCATCGCGGCGAAGCTGGACGGCGCGCCCGTCGATCTGGAGCGGGCGCTCAGCCGCGACTGCGCGCTCGATTGGATCCGCCTCGACAGCGAGGAGGGCATCGACATTCTGCGCCACTCGACCGCGCACCTGATGGCCCAGGCCGTGCAGAGCCTCTATCCCGGCACGCAGGTGACGATCGGCCCGACCATCGAGCACGGCTTTTATTACGACTTCAAGCGCGCCGCGCCGTTCGCGCCCGAGGAGATCGCCGAAATCGAGGCCAGGATGCGCGAGATCGCGGCCCAGGACTTGAAGGTCAAGCGCGAAGAGATGCCGCGCGCGTCCGCCATCGAGCTTTTTCGGAAGATGGGCGAGGACTACAAGGTCGAGATCCTCAAAGACATTCCCGAGGAGACCGTCTCGCTCTACCGGCAGGGCGACTGGGTCGATCTCTGCCGCGGCCCGCACGTGCCGTCGACCGCGGTCATCCGCGCCTTCAAGCTGACCGGCGTCGCCGGCGCCTACTGGCGCGGGGACGAGAAGAACGAGATGCTGCAGCGGATCTACGGCACCTCGTGGCCGACGGAAAAAGCGCTCGCGGAATATTTAAAGCTCGTCGAAGAGGCGAAAAACCGCGACCACCGGCGGCTCGGGCGCGAGCTCGATCTCTTCAGCTTTCATCCGATCGCGCCGGCGAGCCCGTTCTTCCACCCCAAGGGCGCGGCGGTCTACAACGGCCTCGTCGCCTACATGCGCCGGCTCTACGGCAAGCACGGCTACCAGGAAGTCATCACGCCGCAGATCTTCGACGTCGAGCTGTGGCGCCGCTCGGGCCACTACGACCATTTCCGCGACGGCATGTATTTTACCCGGATCGACGACCGCGAGTTCGGCGTCAAGCCGATGAACTGCCCCGGCCATACCTTCATTTACGCCTCGAAGAAGCGCTCGTACCGCGACCTGCCGCTCCGCTACGCGGATTTCGGCCGGCTCCACCGCTACGAGAAGTCCGGCGTCACCGGGGGGCTCACCCGGGTGCGCTCCTTTTCGCAGGACGATGCCCACATTTTCTGCGCCCCGGACCAGATCGAGTCGGAGATGACCGAGCTCTTGAAAATGCTCCGCGGCGTCTACGAGACCTTTCAATTCGGCGCCATGCAGGTTAAGCTCTCGACGCGCCCGGAGCGCCATATGGGCAGTCTCGAAGTCTGGGCGCAGGCGGAAGACTCTCTGGCCCAATCGCTCAAGCGCGAGGGCATCGACTACAAGATCAATCCGGGCGACGGCGCTTTTTACGGCCCCAAGATAGACTTCGAGGTCTTCGACGCTCTCCGGCGCGGCTGGCAGCTGGCCACCATCCAGCTGGACTTTTCCATGCCGGAGCGCTTCGACCTCCATTACGTCGCTCCCGACGGCACGGAGAAGCGGCCGGTGATGATCCACCGGGCGATCCTGGGCTCGATCGAGCGCTTCATGGGTATTTTGATCGAGCACACGGCCGGCGCGTTTCCGCTCTGGCTGGCGCCGGTGCAGGTCAAGGTGCTGACCGTTACCGACGCGCAGAAAGACTACGCGCGCGGGGTCTACGAGCAATTGGCCGCCGCAGGCTGGCGCGCCGAGCTGGACGACCGGAACGAGAAGCTCGGCTACAAGATCCGCGAGGCGCAGCTGGAAAAGGTGCCCTATGCGCTGGTCGTCGGCGACCGCGAGGTGAAGGAGTCCAAGGTGGCGCCGCGGCGGCGGGGCGGAGAAAACTTGCCGCCGACCCCTGTGCAAGAGTTCATGGAAATGCTAAAAAGTGAGGTTGCAGAAGCAGGAAACTAGCCGCCCGGTCGAAGGCCGGCGGTTTTAAACGCGGAGGTGGCTTATAGCTAGTACAGGCGGCGGTAGGGAAGCGAGGATCAACCATCAGATTCGTGCCCGCGAGGTCCGGGTCATCGGAGTGGATGGAAGCCAGCTGGGCGTCATGTCGCTCTACGAGGCGCTCAAGACGGTCGAGAGCTTGGGCGTCGACCTCGTCGAGGTGGCGTCGGAGGCCCAGCCGCCGGTCTGCCGCATGATGGACTACGGCAA
>DASWFA010000235.1:0-2712 GCA_036394475.1 Binatia bacterium | reverse complement strand
ATGCGCACCAGCCGGTGGATGCCCGCTTCGGCCTTCAAATAGCCGTAGGCGTATTGGCCTTCGATCGTGAAGGTGACGCTCTTGACGCCCGCCTCCTCGCCCGGCTGGTATTCCAGGATCTCGTGGCGGTAGCCGCGGCGGTCGGCCCAGCGGAGGTACATGCGCAGCAAAATCTCCGCCCAGTCCTGCGCCTCGGTGCCGCCCGCGCCGGGGTGGAGGCTGACGATGGCGTTCCGGTTGTCGTCCGGGCCGCCGAGGATCTGGTTGAGCTCGACCTCGTCGAGCCCTTCGGCGACCTTGGCGACTTTGGCGGCCGCTTCGGCGAGCGCGTCGTCGCTCTTTTCCTCTTTGTAAAGATCGAGAAAAAAGCGCGCCTCGTCGAGCTCGGCGCGAAACTTCTCCCAGGAGTCCAGGGCGTTTTTGATGCCGGCCTGCTCCTTGAAGATGATCTGCGCCTTGTCGGCGTCGTTCCAGAAATCGGGCTTGGAGGTGAGCTGGTTCAGCTCTTCGAGCCGCTTCTTTTTGCCGTCGAAGTCAAAGACGCCTCCGGAGATGCTCGAGCCTCTCCTGCAGGCCGGTCCATTGATTTTGGGTTTCTTCAAACATGAGGGTTCGGTTCCGTCGGGTTAATGCATTATAGCGCCGCCGCCCGGTTTCCACAAAGCGCGCGGGAGATTTTTCTTTCCAGCGCGCGCATCACCGCGGCCTCTTTTTTCGAGCGCTCGTGGTCGTAGCCCAGCAGATGCAAGATGCCGTGGATCAAAAGCCGGTCGATCTCCTGGTCCAGAGTCCAGCCGCCGGCTTTCGCCTGCTCCGCCGCCTTGTCCACGGAGATCACCACGTCGCCCAAAAGGCGCGGCCGGCCGACGGGCGCGCGGTCCGCCGGAAAAGAGAGCACGTCGGTCGGCTTCGGTTTATGGCGGTACTTTTTGTTGAGCCCGGCGATCTCGCCGTTTTTCACCAGGGCGAGGCTCAGCTCGGCCTGGTGCTCGCCCAGCTGGGCGAGAATTTTTTCCGCGGCGCGCTTGACCCGGCGGAGCGAGATTTTTCTCCCCGCGGCGCGGCTCACGATATCGACGCTCATGCAATCTGCCGCGGGCTTCAGCTACGGCCCTGGGGGTTTTCGTCGCGCTCGTAGGCGGTGATGATCTCCTGCACCAGGCGGTGGCGCGCGACGTCGCGCTCGGTGAACGTGACGAAGCGGATGCCCTCGACGCTGGAAAGGATGCGCCAGGCCTCTTTCAGGCCGGAGGGCCGGCCCGCGGGGAGATCGATCTGCGTCACGTCGCCGGTGATGACCGCCTTGGACCCGTAGCCGAGGCGCGTTAAAAACATTTTCATCTGCTCGGGGGTGGTGTTCTGCGCCTCGTCGAGGATGACGAACGAATCGTTCAGCGTCCGGCCGCGCATGAAGGCGAGCGGCGCGACCTCGATCGTGCCGCGCTCGACGAGCTTGCGCGCCCGGTCGAAATCGACCATGTCGTGGAGCGCGTCGTAGAGCGGCCTCAAATAGGGGTTGACCTTCTCCGCCAGGTCGCCGGGGAGAAAGCCGAGCTTCTCGCCGGCCTCGACCGCCGGGCGGGTCAGAATGATCCGCACGTAGGTGTTCTTCATCAGCTCGGCCACCGCCATCGCCATCGCGAGATAGGTCTTGCCGGTGCCCGCCGGGCCGATGCCGAAGACGATGTCGTGGCGGCGGATCGCGTCGATGTAGGCCTTCTGCGCCACGCTCTTGGGCGTGATGATGCGCTTGTGCGACGAGATGTAGATCGTGTCGAGAAAGATGTCCTGCAGGCTGGCGCGCCGGTCGCCGCTCAAAATGCGCAGCGCGTAGTCGACGTCGCTGCCGTAAACCGGGTAGTTTTTCTCCAGCAGGCCGTAGAGCTGCTTCAAAACCTTGGCCCCGAGCTCGATCTCCAGCGGGTCGCCCTCGATCTCGATCGACGCGCCGCGCGCGTGGAGGCGGACGCCGAGGCTCCGCTGGATGATCTTCAAATGCTCGTCGTGCTGGCCCAGGAGGTCGCGGAAGTGCTGCGGGTCGGGGAAGTCGAGGCGGGTCTTTTCGCCGTTCTCCGCCGGCTTGCGGCCGGGCTCTTCCTTCATTCGTTCTCTCCCACGAGCTGGAGCACGATCTCGCGCGTGCGCGGCCGGTTGTCGAAATCGAGCAGCACGATCTGCTGCCAGGTCCCGAGCAGCAGCCGCCCCTCGTCGATCGGCACCTGGAGCGACGGCCCCAGGAGCGAAGCGCGGAGGTGCGAATAGCCGTTGTCGTCGCCCCAGCGGTCGTCGTGATGGTATTTTCGATCCGACGGAATCAGCTTTTCCAAGAGCTCTTTCAAGTCCTCGAGCACGCCGGGCTCGTACTCGATCGTCGTCAGCGACGCGGTCGAGCCGGGGACGAAGAGCGTCGCCAGGCCGCGGCGGAGCTTTTGCCGCTCTAGCTGCGCTTTTACCTTATCGGTGAGGTCGACGATGTCGCAATGGCCCCGGGTCTTTTCGGTGAGTTTTATCGTGTGAATGGTCATCAGCCGTCAGGGAAGCTCTCCTAAGAACCTTTCACTATTTCCCAGGCTTTGTCCACAGCCGCGTCGATCTTCCCGGGCTCCTTGCCGCCCGCCTGGGCGAAGTCGGGCCGCCCGCCGCCGCCGCCGCCGACGATCGGCGCCAACTGCTTGACCACCTGGCCGGCCGGCACCCTCTTCACCAGGTCCG
>DASWFA010000234.1:0-5446 GCA_036394475.1 Binatia bacterium | reverse complement strand
GGGCCGGGCCTGGGCACCATCATCGGCGCGCTCACCCTGGCGGCGCTCGGCCAGGTGAAGTTCAACCGGCGCGCGCTGGTGGCGATCCTGTGCTGCTCCGCCACGGCGCTGTTCGTCTTTGCCGCGAGCCGGAGCCTGGCGCTGGCTTTCCCGATGCTGGTCGTGGTCGGCGCGACGAGCACGGTGTTCGACACGCTGCTCCATACGCTTATCCAGCTTACCGTCACCGACTCGTATCGCGGGCGCGTGATGGGGGTTTACGGCCTCACGTCGGCCGGCTTGAGGGAGTTCGGCGGCATGCAGGCGGGCTTTATCGCCGAGTGGGCCGGCGCGCCGTTCGCGATCCAGGCCGGCGCCGTCGTCGTCGTTCTCGTCGCCTTCTTTTTCTTTCTGCCGCAGCTGCGGCGGCTGCCGGACGCGTGAAGGTTTGCGGTTTGACATACACGGGTCCATCGGATAATTTTCTCGGGGTGGCAACCCATCGATCGGAGGCGAGATGAAAGATTTTTATCAGGCGTGGCTGGAGCAATCGAAGCAGAACGAAAAAATCGTGAACGAGTCGCCGCGCGTGGCGCACGGGAAGGCTCTCCAATGGACGCGCACGCGGCAGGATTCCAGGGCCGCGCTGATGATCGCCCCCGAGACCGGCTTTTCCACCGGCGGCAGCCTCCTGATGAAGGCCGAGATCCCCGCCGGCTGGCACACCGGCAAGCACGTCCACGGCGAGGAGGCGATCTACGTCGAGAGCGGCGAGGGCTTCATGATCCTCGACGATCAGCGGTACGATTTCCACAAGGGGACGATCTTCCACGTGCCCCATCGCTCGACGCACCAGCTCTTCAACACCGGGAAGGAGCCGGTCGCCTATCTTTCCGGGCTCGCCTGGCCGCTCGAATCTTTCATCCGCATGGGGCCGATGGAGCAGCTCGAAGACGCGGGCGCGAACGACGCCGCGGCGCTGGCCAAGGCGCCGCGCGAAGAGTCGCAGAGCTGGCCGGTCGACGGCCGGCGCATCGCGATGCACCTGGAGCAGTTCGAGAAATCCGACGAGTCCAAGCACGGCGCGACCTATTTCCTCATGGGCCGGAGCGGCAAGCAGAACGGCTTCAAGGCGACCGCCGTCGCGATCAGCTCGATCTTCGTCGACCTGCCGCACACGAAAAGCCACAGCCACGCGCATCCGGAGGCCTATCTGTACGCCCTCGAAGGCAGCGGCTACTCGGAGATCGGCGGCAAGCGGTACGACTGGGTGCAGGGCGACGCGGTGCACGTCCCGCCGGGGATGATGCACCACCAGCATTTCAACCCCCACGACGTCGACATGAGGGAGCTCCGGTTCGAGTTCGGCGTGCGCTATTGGATGGTCGACCAGTACCGCGGCTATGTGACCGTCGATAAGCACATGAAGGCGACCACGCACATGGACGACTAAACAAGGCGGCCGGCGGCGGCGAAAAAAATAATGTTAAAAGTTATGCCGGACAGGACGACGGAGCAGGCCCAGCGGAACAAGATGATGCTGGGCTTCATCGTGCGCCGCTGCGCGCGCGAGATCGGCCATCCGCCCACGCCCGAGGAGTTCGCCGAGTGGGCGAACAACCGGGAGGAGAACGGCGTCCGCTACAGCCTCTTCGGCCGGGAGATCTCGGTCTCGGCCGCCAAGATCATCCTCACCCAGCCCGGCCGGATGGTGAGCGCGCGGCTGGAATCGATCGTCAAGGGGCTGCGTTAGCTTTCATTCTCCAAGATATTTCCGTATCTCTACATCCTTCAATATTTCAATCACGCCGAGCGCGCTGGTGCCGTTCAAGATGCGCCGCACGCCGGCGGGGCTGCCCTGGCTGATGTGTTTGTCGACGGTCCTGCCGATGCGGGAAAACTGTGCGGCTCGCGCATCCCTACTGTTTGACGTGCTTCACCAGCCGTCTCGGGCCGACTTCGGCGCCGTAGACGTTGCCTTTGGTGTCCACCGCGAGGCCCTCGGCCGCGCTGGTTCCCTTCATTTCAAGCGGATCGGGAATGCGGAAGAGCACCCGGCCGTCCGTGAGGCTGCCGATCCGGATTCCTCTCTTCCATCCCGGGTGCGGGGCCACCCCGTTGGATTCGGAGTCCGTCACGTAAATCATGTCGCCGCGGATGTGGACGCCGCTCGGACGGCTGAATTGTTTCCACTCGCCCAAATATTTCCCGTCCTGATCGAGGATCTGGACGCGCATGTTTCCCCGGTCGGCGACAAAGAGCCGGCCCAGCGAATCCATCGCGAGGTCGTGCGGGCCCCTGAATTCTCCCGGCCCCGACCCCGGCTTGCCGAAGGACTTGATGAGCTTGCCGTCCTTGGTGAACCTGGAGATGCGCGAGACGGTGTCCGGCGGCGCCTGCATATTTTGATTGTGGCCTTCCGAGACGAAAATATCGCCGTTCGGAGCCGTCACCAGACTGGTCGGTTGAGTCAAGGCCCCGGGCGGGTTTCCGGCCGCTCCGGGCTTTCCGAGAGTCAACAGGACCTTGCCGTCCGGGCTGAACTTGACGACGATGTGGCCCTTGTCCTTTTCCCCCGGGAACTTGGCGCGCTCGCGCTCGTTGGCCGATCTCTGGTCGACCACCCACACGTTGCCGTCGCGGTCGACATGGATCTTGTGGGGGAAAAGAAACATGCCCGCGCCGAAGCTTTTCACCAGCTTGCCGGATGCATCGAACTTGAGGACCGGCGGCAGCGGCGAGCCCGCGCAGCTGTCGTACTGGAAGGCGGAGGCTCCGGGCGGAGTATCGGGATTCGCGCCGCAGCGGTCCGCAACCCAGACGGACTCGCCGTCGTGGTCGATCGCGACCGCGCTCAGCGCTCCCCAAGTTCTTCCCTCGGGTAGTTTGCCCCACGGCGCGGTGGTCTGGTAGGGATTCGGCAGGTCGTTGGTGGGTTGAGCTTCGTCCTGCGGGCGCGCGTCGGCGCCCAGCGTCAGCGCGGCGACGGTCAGGAGCATCATCAACCCCGATGGCTTTCCATGTGGCCGCCGCGAGCTCATCGAGCGGCGTCGCGCCTTTCGATAAGAGCCAAGTAGGCGATGTAGTGCGTCACCAGCAGCGCCGGCACCCAGAACGCGGGTATCCAATAAGCCGGGCCCATGTACGCGGGCGCGTCGTACGCCGTCGCGAGCGCGATGGCCGCGATCAGGTCCAGCGTCCCTTCCGTGTTGAACGCCCAGACCAGCGGCCGCGCCGCCCGGTGGCTCCGAACCACGGCGATCAACGCGGCGAACGCCAGCACGGCGGCGAGCAGGTCGCCGAGCGCCGCGGGGTAGGCGAACTCCGCGGGCATTCCCGGATAGGTGGCGCCGCGCGTCAGGAACATCAGCCCGAGGTGGCGGAAAGAATGCAGCAGGAGAATGGGCGGCAGGAGGCGCTGAAAGCCCCACACGCCGATTTTGGGGAGCACGTACAGCCTGGCGGCGGCGTAGAATACCAGGGTGCTCGCCGCGAGATTGACGGTGAGAATCCGATCGAAGAGGACTTGCAAACGGCCCTCCCTGGGATCTCGAGCGCGACGATGGCGCCGGCCGGCGCGCCGGCTTCCGGTTAGAGGCGCACCTTTTCCGCGTAGAGCTTCTCGATAAAGCCGCCGGCCTTGAGCTCGTCCAGAAAGCGCGACTCGAAGAGGTTCTCCGGCTTCAGCAGTTTCGCTTTCGGGTCGACGAGGGCGACGGTGTCGATCAGCGCCTGGGAGGCCTCCGGGTCGGGCAGCGGCAGCGGCTTCAGCTGGGCGGCGAAGGCGTCGTACATGGCGTCGAGGGCGACCGGGTTGGAGCCGTTGAAATACTTTTTGATGATCGCCATGCTCTCGGCGCGGCGGTTCAGGAAATAGTGGATCGCCTCCACGTAGCCCTTGACGAAGCGCCGGGTCGTGTCCTCGTCCCGCTTGATGAACGAGCGGGTCGTCAGCAGGAGCGCGGTGACGGTGGGGATCTCTTTCACGTCGATGATCTTGATGCCGAGCCGTTTGGCCTCGGCGGCGAACTGCTCGTTCACCGGGGCGCCCTGGATCAAATCTTTCGTGAGGGCGAGGATGCGGTTCGGCGCCAGCCCGGCGCCGACGATCTCCACGTCCTTCGCCGGGTCGAGGCCGGCGCGGCGCAGGATGACGCGCGCGACCAGGTCGGACCGGCCGCCCAGCTCGGAGACGCCGACGCGCTTGCCTTTGAGATCGGCGACCTTGGAGATGCTCGACGCCACCGCCATGCCGTACGGCTGGACGCTCACGTGCGACGCGACGGCGACGATGTCGGCGCCGGACAGGATGGGCTGGATGAGCGCGAGCGGATTGCCGAAGCCGACGACGAAATCGGCGCCGATCAGCGATTGGACGCCGCCGCTCAGCGGGTCGCGGATGAAAATCTCCTCGACCTCGACGCCGTTTTGCTTGAAGATGCCGCCGTCGATGCCGACGTAGGAGACCGCCGCGCCGACTTCCCAGCCGACGTAGGCGAGCCGGATCTTCTTGGGCTCGGCCGCGTCCGCCGCCGCGGCCAGCCACAACAGCGCGCCGCACGCGAGGGCGGGGAGCTTCCAGCTCCAAGATTTGGGCCAAGAATTAGGCATGGCACTTCCGGACGATTCAGGGGCCACGATACGCGCGATTCGCGCGATTAGATGGATTTCTTTCAAGGTAGTATGTTCGCCGCGTACTTGCAAGCTTGCTCCGTCGCGCCGTCCCTGATATTTTTCAACGATGGCCGTAGAGCGAAAAGAGGGCCGCTTCGAGCTGCTCTCCGACTTCAAGCCCCAGGGCGACCAGCCCCAGGCGATCGACCAGCTCGCCCGCGGCCTCCGGGAAGGCAAGCGGCGCCAGGTCCTTCTGGGCGTCACCGGCTCGGGCAAGACCTTCACGATGGCGAACGTGATCGCGCGCGTGAACCGGCCGGCGCTGGTGATCGCGCCCAACAAGACGCTCGCGGCGCAGCTCTACAACGAGTTCAAGGAGCTGTTCCCCAACAACGCGGTGCGCTACTTCGTCAGCTATTACGACTATTACCAGCCCGAGGCCTACGTCCCCTCGACGGACACCTTCATCGAGAAGGACGCCTCGATCAACGACGAGATCGACAAGCTGCGCCACTCCGCCACCAAGGCGCTGCTCGAGCGGCGCGACACGATCATCGTGGCGAGCGTGTCGTGCATCTACGGCCTGGGCTCGCCCGAGGCCTACTTCGACCTGATGGTCTATCTCGAAGAGGGGATGGAGATCGAGCGCGACCGCGTGCTGCGCAAGCTCGTCGACATCCACTACCAGAGGAGCGACTTCGATTTTCACCGCGGCACGTTCCGCGTGCGCGGCGACGTGGTCGAGGTCTTTCCCGCCTACGAGGACAGCTCGGCGGTGCGCATCGAATTTTTCGGCGACCGGGTCGAGGGCTTGCAGGAGATCGACCCGATCCGCGGCAAGCCGCAGCGGCGG
>DASWFA010000233.1:0-5902 GCA_036394475.1 Binatia bacterium | reverse complement strand
CCGCCGTATCCAGCCGCTCCAGCTCCGCGCAGGCGATCTCGACGTCCCGGTCCCCGGCGGCGAGCGCGAGCGCGGCCTGGCGGAGATCGGCGGCGAAGAAGATATCGACCGCGCCGCGGAGCACGATGGCGCTTTTTTCTTCTCCTTCGACGATCGCGACAGCGGCCGCTTTTTCCGTTTCCATCTCGGGGACCCGCCGCCGGAGTTATTTGAAGATCTTGTTGAGCTTTTCCTGCAGCGTCTCGGCGCTGAAGGGCTTCACGATATAGTTGTTGACCCCCGCCTGCACCGCCTCCATGATATTCTCCTTCTTCGCCTCGGCGGTGACCATGAGGACCGGCACGTCCTTCAGGCCGCCGTCGGAGCGGATCGCGCGCAGCAGCTCGATGCCGGTCATCTGCGGCATGTTCCAGTCGGAGATCACCAGATCGGCCTTCTTGCGCTTGAGCTCCTCGAGAGCGTCGCAGCCGTTTTCCGCCTCGCGAATATTTTTGAGACTCAGCTCGCGGAGCAGGCCGCGAACAATCCGCCGCATGGTGGACGCGTCGTCCACGACGAGAATGTCCATGTTGGGATCGATCACTGTGCACCTCCAAAAAAAAACCGGCAGCTCCGGATTACTTCATGTTGTCGAGCAGCTCGTCGACCAGGGACTGATCGAGCCCGATATCGTCGGTAAGGTTTTTGACCTCTTCCCGGACGCGGTCCCGGCCGTCTGTCTCTTTGAGCGCCTCGCCGGAAAGCTCGACCTTGAACTTGATCAGCAGCTCGACGATCTTTTTCTCCACCGCCTCGAGCGTCTCCTGGACGCCCTCGGCCCGCTGGCGGATGACGTCCTGGAAGGAGAGCCGGCTCATGAGCGCCGCCAGGCCGCGCCGGCTTTTCTCGGCGATCTCGCGAAAAACATCGAGGTCCGGGGCCCGGCCGTCCGCCCGCTTCGCCTCGTCCACCATCTCCAGCACCCGCTCCTGATCGGCGAGCACTCCCTCCACCAGCTCGAGAACGGAGTTGACGCCCTCCTCCGCCTGATGCGAGATGCCCGCCACGCCCATGACCGCCTGCGGCAGGAGGTAGGAAGAGCTGTCGGCCGCCAGCGAGATGCCTTTGAGCCGCTGGCGCAGGCTCTCGATGTGGCCCGCCAGCGCGCCCAGCTCGCCCTCGAAGCGCTGCGAGAACTGCCAGTCCAGGTTGCCCTCGGAAAGCGCCCGGGCCATCTCGACCACTTCGTCGACCGAGTAGCTCGAGCCGGCTTTTTTACCGTTGCCGTTTTTATCGTGCCGCTGATTCGACCCTCCGGCCATAAAGCTCCTCCTTAAGGCAGCCCAAACAATTCGCTCCTAGAATTGGATCGGCAAAAGCCCGCCGGGCTTTAGTTTTTCCCGCGCATCAGTCCTTGAAATCCGGAAAGGAAGGACCGGGCCGGTCTCGAAAGACCGGCCCGGCCTGGGGGGATGACAGGCAGGGTCGGCTGGCGGGGGTTATCTCTTCAGGTTGACGACTTCCTCCAGGAGGGTGTCGGTCACCGTAATGATTTTCGAATTGGCCTGAAAACCGCGCTGCGTGGTCACCATTTTGACGAACTCGGTGGCGAGATCGACGTTGGAAAGCTCCAGCGATCCGGGGAGAATCGTGCCCAGGCCGCCGTCGCCGGGATTGCCGAAGATCGGGTCCCCGGAGCCGGAAGACTGCTGGAACAGGGTGTTGCCGAGATGGGTGAGGCCCGCCGGATTGTTGAAGTCGGCCAGCGCGATCCGGTAGAGCGGCTCGACCTGGCCGGAGCTGAAGTGCCCCGTGACGAGGCCGCTGGTGTCGATGCTGAGGCTCGCCACCGCGCCCGAGGGAGCGCCGTTCTGGCTCAGCAGGCTGACGGCGGAGGGAAGCGAGAACTGGGTCGCGCCGGTAAAGCCCAGATTGGCCGCGGCGATCGTCTGGTTGCTCGCGCCGTTGCTCCAGACGACCGGGCCGATGGCCGTGATGCTGGTCGGCGCGCCCGGGATGAAAGTCCCGTCCGGATTGAAGGCGAGCAGGCCGCCGGCGGCGCCGACTTGCTCCAGGTTGCCGGCGGTGCCGCCGGTAATCTCGCCGGCGTCGGCGACCACGCGGTAGCTCCACTGGTTGGCCGTCGCCGTCTTGCGGAACAGGAACGTCAAGTCGTGCGCCGTCCCGAGCGAGTCGAACACGGTCACCACGGTCGAGAAGTTGCTGCCGGCGAACCACGCGCCCGGCGCCGCCTGGGTGCCGGCGACGTCGGCGGGGAGCGCGGCGGCGGGCACGGCCGAAGTCGCGTCGAGGTTCAGGCCGAGATCGATCTGGCTGGTCACGATGGGCGGGCTCAAACGTTTGGCGTTGACCACGACGTCGGTCAGGCCGCTCACGGGGTTGCCGTTGGCGTCGAGCTCGAAGCCCTGGACCTTGAGGCCTTCGAGGTTCACCAGGGTGCCGTCTTTGTCGAGATTGAATTGCCCGGCGCGGCTGTAGAACTCGGCGCCCTGGGCGTCCTTCAGGACGAACATGCCCGTGCCCTCGATCGCCATGTCGGTCGGGCTGTTGGTCGTCTCGACGCCGCCCTGGGTGAAGAGGCGGCTGGAGGCGGCCAGGCGCGCGCCGGTGCCGACCTTGGCGCCGCCCACTTCCGCGCTCAACAGATCGAAAAAGACCGCCCGGCTCGACTTGAAGCCCACGGTGTTGACGTTGGCGATGTTGTCGCCGATGATGTTCATCGCGTTGCCGTTGGCGTTGAGGCCGCTGACCCCGCTGAAAAGCGCTCCGGTTAATGCCATGTAAAACCTCCTCTTCGGATTTTGGATTTCTGTTTTGCCTTTTTACTTTTCACTTTTGCCTTTTGACTTAACTTTTTAGCCCCGCCGCTATCGAATACATCTGGTCGGCCACGCTGATGACGCGCGAGCTCAGCTGAAAGCTCCGCTGCACCAGGATCATGTCGGCGAACTCCGCGGCCATGTCGACGTTGGAGGTCTCCAACGCGCCGGACACCAGCGCGCCGCGGCCGCCGGCGCCGGGAATGCCCGTCACGGCGGCGCCGGACTCCGAGGTCGCCGCGAGCAGGCTGTCGCCGATCGCCTCGAGGCCGTCGGGATTTTTAAAGTTGGCGAGCACGACCTGGCCGACCGCCTGGTCGCGGCCGTTGGAGAACTGCCCGGTGATCTTTCCCTGCTGGTCGATCGCGATGCGGGCGAGCGTGCCGCTCGCGGCGCCGTCCTGATCGAGCGCGAGCACCGCGGCGGGCGCGGCGTACTGCGTGGTGCCGGCAAAGCTCAGATTGGCCGCGGCGATCGCCGCGCTCGCGCCGCCGCCGGTCCAGGCGACGGCGTTGAGGCCGCCGGTGGCTCCGGTGAGCGCGCCGGAGGCGTCGAAGGTTAAAGTGCCGGCGCCGATCTCGCGCAGCTCGGCGCTCGTCGGCGCGGTGGCGTCGATTTCGCTGCGCGCGGCGACCACGCGGTAGTCCCACGCGTTGGGGCCGCTCTGGCGAAAGACGAAAGTCGCGTCGTGTGACTGTCCGGCGGAGTCGAAGAGCGGCAGCGCCGCGGAAAAATCGCCGGCCGAGAGCCACGCGCCCGGCGCGGCGTCGGGGCCGGCGGGAAAGGCGCCGGTGGGCGCGGCGGTCGCGTCTAAATTGAGCCTGAGACCGATCGTCGTCGTCGCCCGGGCGGGCATGGTGAGGCCGCTGTCGAGCGTGATGTTTCCGGCCGCGCCCTGGAGCAGGAGACCGTCCGGATTGACGACGTTGCCGTCGGCGTCGAGAGAAAATTGCCCGGCGCGGCTGTAAAATGAATTGCCGCCGGCGTCTTTGAGCACGAAAAAACCGTGGCCGACCACCGCCAGGTCGAGAGCGGAGGCGGTCGTCTCGACGGCGCCCTGGCGGTCCAGGCGCTTGACGGCGGCGAGCTGAACGCCGTCGCCGATCGCGAGCTCTCCCTGGGCGGCGGCGAACAGGTCGGCGAAATCCGCCTCGGAAGCCTTGAAGCCGACCGTGTTGGCGTTGGCGAGATTATGGCCCACCACGCCCATGGCGACGCCGGAGGCGTCGAGCGCGCTCTCGGCCGTGTACAGCGAGCTGGAGATCGACATGGGATTAGAGAACCCCCTTCACTGCGGCGAGCGGGACCGTCAACGCGCCGACTTGGAGCATGAGGACGCCGCCTTCGAGGCTGAGCCCGGTCACAATACCGCGCGTGCGCGAGGTCGCGCCGACTCTGTTTCCGGCCGCGTCGAGGGCGCTCGCCTGGATGGAATAGACCCCGGCGGGAAGCGCTTTGCCCGCGCCGTCCTTGCCGTCCCACAGGACCGAACGCTCGCCCGCGTCCTGGCCGCCCAGGTCGAGCGTGCGGACGATCTTGCCGGCCGCGTCGGCGATGGTGACGGTCACGCGCGCCGCGGCGCCGCTCAGGGCGAAGTTGACCGGCGCCGGCGCGCCGGGCGCGAGCGCGACCTGGTTTCCTTCCGCGACGATTTCCTTGCCGATCAGGGAGACCGCGCCGAGCTGGCCGGCCAGCTGCTGCTGGCTCTGCAGATCGTCGAGCTTCTGGTTGATGCCGATCAGCTGGTCGAGGCTGTTGAAAGTCGCGAGCTGCGCGGCGAACTCCTGGTTGTCGAGCGGCTTGAGCGGATCTTGATTTTGCAGCTGGGCGACGAGGAGCTTCAAGAAATCGTCCCGCCCCATCGACTTTCCCGCCGGCTGCGTGCCGCCGGACTGCTGCGCCTGATTGACCGCCGATATCGCCATCTCATTTCCTCTTTTCTAACGCCTGTTGCCTATCGCCTGCTCTTCACGCCCACACGCTCACGGCGCCGCGCGAGATAAACGCGGCCCCGGCGTGTTCGCTCGCTTCGCCTTCATTGGCGGCGACGAGCGCGGGCATTCCCGGCCAATGCTTCCGGCCTTCGGACTCCGGGTTCGGCCCCTGGTCTAATCCAGAGCTGAGACCGCTCCAGGCGCCGAGATCGACCTGCACGTTGACGAGGTCGAGGCTGTGCGCCTGCAACGCCTGGCGCAGCTCGGAAAGATGCGTTTGAATCAGGCCGCCGGTCTCGGCGACCTCGGCGGTAATGCGCGCCTGCAGCCGGTCGCCGTCGAGCGAAAGCTCGATCTTCAAGCCGCCGAGCTCGGGCGGCTCCAGGCGCATGCTGACTTCGTGGCGGTCGTGGAGGCCTTGGCGGGCGTGGTTCGAGATCTCCGCCGCCAGGCGTTCGATCGTCGCGGACCAGGCGTTCGCGGGCGTGGCCGGCTTCTCGCTCTCGACGCCGTGAAAAGTCGTCCCGTGCGCGGCCGCCGCCGGCAAGCCCGCCTCCGGGCCCTGGCTCGTGTCTCTGGCGCCGCCGTGGCGCTCGTCGCGCGAAAAAAAGCCGCTGCGCTCGCTTGGAGTCGCCACGCCCTCGACGCGGGCGGAGACCTGGCCGTCGGCGATCGACAAACCGCGCGGCGCCGAAGGCTTCGGGTCATTGGTCGGATTTATTGCTGGAGAAGCTTCCAGGTCCGGGCTTTTCGGCCCGTCCGATTTCGTCTCGGGAGGAATTTTTTCCGCCGGGTTGCGGCCGGGCGGCGGCGCCGCCTCGAACAGCGCAGCCGGGGGAGTATTTTCCGGTTGGTCTTTTTCACGTCCAGCGTGGGCCGGCGGTTCCGTGAGCGTCGGGGAAGATAAAGTATTTTTATCGCTGTCTGGCTTCGCCGCCGCCAGCTCGGGCGGCGCGCCGGCCGTTTTCGTTTCCACGGCCGCGAAAAGCTGGGGAAGCTCTTTGGCGGAATCCGCGGGTGGATGAGAAGATTCAATCGCCGTATGCGCCGGAATCGGGCCGGCGGGATCGGCTCCAACCGTTTTTTGCCCGGGGGCACAAGCCGGAGCGGCGGCGCCGGCCGGAAGAGACCCGCGCGTGCCGTCTATTT
>DASWFA010000232.1:0-2003 GCA_036394475.1 Binatia bacterium | reverse complement strand
GTGCGCGACGACAACACGCTGCTCGCCGTGGATCTCACCAACCCCGATGTGACGATGGGCGAGCAGGTGATGGTGCCGAGGGGGACCCTGCATATCTTCCGCTCCAAATTTCTCTGGCAGGCGGTCTGCTACGAGCGGTTCAAAATCATGAACCACGGGCTGACGCCGGTCCAACTGTCGCTCTCGCTCAGCTTCGGCGCCGATTTCGCCGACATCTTCGAAGTCCGGGGAATGCACCGGGCGAAAAAAGGCCGCTATCTGGACGATCGGGTCGAGAAAAACTCCGTCCATCTGTCCTACGAGGGGCTCGACGGCGTGGTCCGCCGCACGCGGCTCGCCTGCTCGCCCGCGCCGGATGAAATCTCCCGGTCCTACATGAATTTCCGTCTCTTGGTGAACCCCAAGGACGAGACCACGATTTTCGTCACCGCCGCGTTCGAATCGGGCGACTGCCGGCCCGTGGCGCTCCCTTACGACGAGGGGTTCGAGCAGACCGAGCGGGCGTTCCACGCGCCGGAGAAAACCGCCGCTTGCAGCATCTCCACGTCGAACACCCAGTTCAACGATTGGCTCAACCGGTCGGTCGCCGACCTCGGCATGATGATCACCGACACGCCGGAAGGGCCGTATCCCTATGCCGGCGTGCCCTGGTTCAGCACGGTTTTCGGCCGCGACGGCATCATCACCGCGCTGGAATTCCTCTGGGTCAATCCGGCCATCGCGCGGGGCGTGCTCGCCTATCTGGCCGCCCGGCAGGCCAAGGAAGTGATCCCCGAGCAGGACGCCGAGCCCGGCAAGATACTCCACGAGACGCGCCGGGGGGAGATGGCGGCGCTCGGGGAGGTGCCGTTCGGGTGTTATTACGGCAGCGTGGACTCCACGCCGCTGTTCGTCATGCTCGCGGGCGCCTATTATGAGCGCACCGGCGACCGCGCGTTCATCGAAAGGATCTGGCCGAACATCGAGCGCGCGCTTCAGTGGATCGACGGGTACGGCGACATGGACCGCGACGGCTTCGTCGAGTACCTGAAGCATTCGAGCAACGGACTGCTCCATCAGGGCTGGAAGGACTCGAAGGATTCCGTATTCCACTCCGACGGCGCGCTGGCGGAAGGGCCGCTGGCGCTGTGCGAGGTCCAGGGCTACGTCTACGCCGCCAAGCTGGCGGCCGCCCATCTGGCCGACCTCCTGGAAAAAACCAAATTGGCCGCCGACCTCTGGCGCGAGGCGGACGCGCTCCAGGAGCGGTTCGAAGCCGCGTTCTGGTGCCCCGACCTTTCGACCTACGCGCTCGCGCTCGACGGAGAAAAACGCGCCTGCCGCGTGCGCTCTTCCAACGCGGGCCATTGCCTCTTTACCGGCGTGGCCACGCCCGAGCACGCGCGGCTCGCGGCGGAGACGCTCCTGGCGGACGACTCGTTTTCCGGCTGGGGCATCCGCACCCTCTCCGCCCGCGAGGTCCGCTATAACCCGATGTCGTATCACAACGGCTCGGTCTGGCCGCACGACAACGCGCTCGTCGCGCACGGCCTGGCGCAGTACGGATTCAAAGACGCGGCGATCAAAATATTGACCGGCCTGTTCGATGCCGGCCTTTTTCTCGAGCTCAGGCGCATGCCCGAGCTTTTCTGCGGCTTTTCGCGCCGGCCCGGCGAAGGACCGACGCTTTATCCGGTGGCCTGCGCGCCCCAGTCGTGGGCCGCCGCCTCGGCCTTTTTGCTCTTGCAGTCCTGCCTCGGCCTCTCCATCAAGGCGCCGCTCAAGCAGATTCGCGTCTCCCACCCGGTATTGCCGGAGTTTTTGCGCGAGCTGGAGATCAACAACCTCCGGGTCGGCAGCGGCGCGGTCGACCTCGTTTTTCAGCGGCGCGACGGCGACGTCGGCATCAACGTCCTCAGGAAGGAAGGGGACGTGAAGGTCGTCCTCGTGAAATAAAGGTTTCGCGTTTCGCGTTCCGAGTTGAAAACACGAAACCCGCAACTCGAAACCCGCAGCTATTTTAC
>DASWFA010000231.1:0-7459 GCA_036394475.1 Binatia bacterium | reverse complement strand
GAGGCGCGCGCGCAGCGCGGCGGCATATTTTAGATAAACGGCTTGAAACTCCAGTGAATGCTCGGTGCGGTGGAGGTATTCGTCGGCGAAAAGATCGCCGCTCCAGGCCTGCCGGAGCCGCCGGACGAATTCCTTGTCGGTCTCGACGGTGCCGAGCGGCGTGGCGAAGTCCTTGAGCGTGGCGACGAACGGGCTCGCGCCGCCGCAGTGCGACGTGCCGAGGAGAATGTAGAGGTCGGCGCCGGGGCTCTCGACCAGCTCTCTGTAGGCCCAGGCGTAGGCCGGACCGCCGCGATGAAAATCGATGTGCGGCGCGACGATCGCTCTGGGCGTCGCGCGCCGGCCGTCCGGCCGCGCCTCGCCCGGGCCGCCCGGGGCCTGAAAATGGCCCAGGAGCTGCGCCTGCAACTGCTCCGGCGCGTCGCTGTAAACCCCGCCGACGTGCGCCGGCGCGCGCACCGTCTGCCTCTGAAAATCGTCCACCATCGCCCGCCGGCGGTCGAGAAAGCGCCGGTTGTAGAGATAATACTGCTCGTCCAGCGCGTCGATCATCTTCTGGATCTCTTCGCCCGCGAGAATCTGCCCGACCTTCTGGGTATAGGCCGCCTGAATATCGACGATGGAATGGTCGCCGTCGAAATGGCTCAGGACGAAATAGCCGAGCGGCGTCACGACCAGCGGCTGGGAGAAATGCTCGGGGTCGCGGAGGCAGATGAGCGTCTTGCCCTCCTGCTGGACGGGAAAGGCCTCGACGTAGCGGAGCCGCGGGCGGTCTTCCATCTGTTTAGATGACGATTTTTTCGGGCGGGTGTCAAGTGGGGAAATTTTCTCGATTCATGCGACAAGGCCTGACAAGGACCGGAAGAGGCAAGAGACTCCTCGCGGTGGATCAAATGACTCCCTTAAAACTTAAAAGGTGATATTTGCGCTGTTTATTGCCTTGGTCGCTGACGCGGAAGAGATGACGAAAGTTTCGGTACTAGACGCTCAGCTCCGACGGGTCAAGGTACTTTCGACCGAAACGGAGCTAGCTGAATTTACGAAGCTATGGTCTAAGAAATCCGGGGAGTATCCGTCAACAAAAGTGGAGTGGTCTTTTAAGCTGGATATCGAGAGTAAATCCAAAGGAGAGCGCTGGGTTTACCATCCGGCGGGATGGGTCCGGATTTTTGTCGATGAACAAAACGCCGCTATATAAAATTGGGTCTCCAGACGAATTCAACAAGCTGCTAGGCATTCATCCCTTGCCGCCCGGTCGTTAAAAACTGAGATATCACCCGATCCCCAGCTTGTGCTTCGCCTCTTCGCTGATCCGGCTCGGGTCCCAGGGCGGGTCCCAGACGATGTCCACGGTCGCCTCCTCGACGCCGTCGACGTTGTCGAGGATTTTCTGGCGCGCCTGGCCGGCGATCATGCCGCCCATGCCGCAGCCCGGCGCGGTCAGCGTCATCTTGACCGCGACCTTGCCGCCGTCGATCTGGACGTCGTAGATGAGTCCCAGGTCGACGATGTTGACCGGGATCTCCGGGTCGTAGCACTGCTGCAGGACTTGGTAGATCTCTTCTTTGGTCGGTATGACAGCTCCCATGATAGCTCCTATGTCTGCGATTCGCTCGCCCGGCTCTGACACTCGGCGCACGGGCAGAGATGCCGCAGATATTCGAACGTGTAGATGCCGGTCTCGTGGCCGTCCCGCCAGCGAAACAGAATCGCGTAATTCCCCACCGCGCCGATCCCCGCGAGCGTCGCGTCCGGCACCGCGATGAACTTGATGTCGCCGCCGTGCCCCTGGCAGCCGGCGCACGGGCAATAGCCGCGCAGATGCGCCTCGGGATATTCGCCCACGTGGCCGTCGTCCCAGGTGACGCGGACGACGCCCTGCGCCTTGATGTGGTTGATCTCGACCGGAACGGGGGCCGCCATGGTTCCTCTAGGTGGAAATGATCTTCAGCGCCTGCGCCTTGCGCGCGTTCTCGGAGACGATCGAGAGGCGGCCGGCGAGCTTGGCGGCGATGTCCATGAAAGTCCTGCTGACCTCGGAGCCGGGCTCCTGGACGAGAATCGGCACGCCCTTGTCGCCCCACTCGCGCAGCGCCGGGGTGATCGGGATCTCGCCCAAAAACGGAATGCTGAATTTCTCGGCGGCGCGCTCGGCGCCCCCGCGCGAGAAGATCTCGTGCTTTTTATGGCATTGATCGCAGATGAAGTAGCTCATGTTCTCGACGATCCCGAGGATCGGCACCATCACCTTGTCGAACATCGACTTGGCCCGGACCACGTCGGCCAGCGCGACCTGCTGCGGCGTCGCGACCAGGAGCGCGCCGCTGACCTTCAGCTGCTGCGAGAAGGTGATCTGCACGTCGCCGGTGCCCGGGGGCATGTCGACGACGAGGTAATCCAGATCGCCCCAATGAACGTCGGCCATCATCTGGTGCAGCGCCTTGCCCAGCATCGGCCCGCGCCAGATCACCGCCTGGTCGGGCTCGAGAAAAAAACCGATCGACATCACCGGCAGGCCGTGCGCGACCGGCGGCTTTAATTTGGACCCGCCGTTGACGGAGATCTTCTCCGGCTGGTCCTTCACGCCCATGAGAATCGGCACCGACGGGCCGTAAATGTCGGCGTCGAGAAGGCCGACCGCGGCGCCGTGCTGTTTGAGCGCCATCGCCAGGTTGACCGCCACGGTCGATTTGCCCACGCCGCCTTTGCCGGCGGCGACCAGCACCACGTTTTTCACCGTCGGCAGCAGGTCGGTCTGTCCCGCGCCCGATTTGCTGCCGCGCACCTGCGCCCCGAAGGAGATTTCCAGATCCCGTATCCCGAGCGGCGCCAGCGCCTTGCGGCAGTCGGCGTCGATCGTCTCTTTCAAGGGGCAGGCCGGAGTGGTGAGCTCGACGGTGAAGCGGACTTTGCCGTCCGCGACGTCGAGGCTCTTCACCATGCCGAGGCTGACGATATCGCGGTGCAGCTCGGGGTCCTGGACGTTTTTCAGCGCCTCAAGCACGGACTCTTGGGTGATGGTCGGCATTATTCTCCCTTCGGTATACGACTAAACATACGACTTTAGACGGCGCAAGTCCAGATTGTCAACAGGAGGTTTCGCGCCGCCGCGACCCCTTTTTCCGGCTCGCGGCGGACAAAACTTGAACAAGCAATTCCGGTTTGGTAATATCGCTCGGGTATATACCGATTGCGATAAGCAGCGTTTGTCAGGGGAGGAACCATGAAACACACTTTGACCGCTTTTTTCGGCGTCGTTTTGCTCGCCGGAGCGATCGGCTGCTCGACGCCGCTCAGCACGCGCGAGAAAGCGACCGGAGTCGGCGCGCTCGGCGGAGCCGCGGCCGGCGGTATCATCGGCGCCACCGTGGGCCATCCGGCCGCCGGAGCCCTCATCGGCGGCGCGCTGGGCGCCGGCGCGGGCGCTCTGATCGGCGACCAGATGCAGAGCAACGAGCAGAAACAGGCGGATCAGCAGCGCCAGATCGACCGGAACCGGGAAGAGACCGAACGGTTGAGGAGAGAACAGGAGCCGCCGCCGCCGTCGAGACAACAGCCGCGCGAGTATTAAGCGCGCGGGCGGGTTTTAAAGCTTGAATCTCGGCTCGGCGCCGGCCCTCAGGCGTTCGATGTTGGCCCGGTGGCGCCAGACGATGAAGAGCGCCATCACGGCCGTCACGCCGATCCAGGGCGCCGGGCTGCCGAACAGCCAGAGCGCCGCCGGAGCGGCCACGGCGGCGGCCATCGAGGCCAGGGACACCACTCGCCCGGCCAGGGCGACGGCCAGGAAAACCAGCAGCAGGACCCCGGTGGCCGCGGGCGCGAGAGCCAGGAGCGCGCCCAGGGCGGTCGCCACCCCCTTCCCGCCCTGAAACTTGAGAAAAACCGGATAGAGATGGCCCAGGAAAGCGGCCAGGGCGACGAGGCCCGTGAGCCCGTCGTCCAAACCGAGCGCGCGCGCCAGGTAAACGGGGATAAAGCCCTTGGCCGCGTCGCCGATGAGCGTCAGGAGCCCGAGTTTTTTTCCCGCCACCCGGGCGACGTTCGTCGCGCCCACGTTGCCGCTGCCGGCCCGCCGCACATCGACGCCGGAGAGATAGCCTAAAAGATAGCCGGTCGGCACGGAGCCGAGAAGGTAGGCGAAGCCTATGAGAAAGGCCGCGGTCACGGGGCGTCCCCACCGGCCGGAGCGCGGGGGAGGGAAAAATCCGGCCGGAAGAAAAAAGACGGAATCCGGTTGTGCGCGAAGGTGAAAATATTCCCGGGCTTATTTTTTCTTGTAAAAATCGGGGTTCATCCGGGTCGAGGTGCCGGACTTGGCGAGCTCCTCCTCGAACATCTTCCGGATCGACGGGTCCTCGTCGTGGTACTCGATCTGGTTGCCGCCCGATTTGACGTCCTTGTCGACCTTGGAGATGTCGCCGAACTGCTCGCCCAGGCTGTACTTGATGCTGCCGAGGCGCGGCGGCAGATAGCGCGCGCCGGTCGCGCCGGTGTTAAAGTGCTGGTGGAACATCATCGGCGGCGGCGTGAAGACGCTGCCGTCCTGCCAGTCGTAGCGCTTGATCGGCTCGCCCGCGCGCCAAAAAAGCGAGAAGCCCTGGCCCTTGATGATGATGACGTTGAAGCCGGGGCCGTGGCGGTGCGCTTTCTTATAGGTGCCGACCGGGAATTCCGAGATGTGGGCGGCCATCGAGCCGTCGGCCATCTCGAGCATCACGTTGGTGCCGCCGCCGCCCCGTTCTTTCCACTCCTCGAGCTTGAAATTGCGCGCGTCGGCGATGAAGTTGGTCTCCCAGACGCGGCCGGGGTGCGATTTACCCTTGCCGCTGAAGTAATCGGGCTCGCCGTTGAAGCGGTCGGTGAAGTCGTAGGGGACGTTGAAGATAAAATCCGCGTTGTGAAAAAGATTGAAGACGATCGGCATGCTGTTGACGGAGAAAAATCTCGCCGGCTCGCCGCCCTGCCCGTTGAAGTGCTGGTGGTGGGCGTTGAGCGGCAGCGCGAAGAGGCTCCCCTCCTGCCACTCGAAGGTCTGCTTGGCCCCCTGGTCGTTCCAGATGGTCGTCGCGCCGCGCCCCTTGAGCACGTAGATCATCTCTTCGAAAATCTGCCGCTGCGGCTTGAGGCTCTTGCCGCCGGGAATCTCGCAGACGTAGGCGCCGGTCGCCCCCTCCGCCCCCTCCATGTTGATGAAAGCGCCTTGGCCGCCGGTGCGCTCCCAGTGGGCGAGCGGGACTTTTCTCAGGTCCTGCACGAAAAAGGTCTTGGTGATGGGAATGCCCTCGCCCTGCTGCCACTTGTCGTAGTAAGGGACGTTGTCCATCACGTTATCGGTCTTGGGTTCCGGCTTAGCCATCGGGGGGTCCTCCGCTTTCTAGTCTTCGCACATCGCTCATATAGCATAAAGCCGCCGAAATCAACCGAGGCGGCGGGCTTTTCATATTGACAACCAGGCGAAAACCTTACTAAATGGCAGCTAATTTTGCTCCCGAGGAGGTCCACTTGCCGACACCCGTCACTGCGCCCATGGTGGGAAAGGTTCTGAAGATCGAGAAGCAGCCCGGCGAGCGCGTGGAAGAGGACGACGTGGTCGTCGTGCTGGAAGCGATGAAGATGGAGATCCCCGTCGTGGCGCCGGTTTCGGGCGTCGTCAAAGAGGTCCTGGTCGCGCCGGGACAGGCCGTGGACGCCGAGCAAGAGCTCGCCGTCATCGAATAGTCTTTCATTGACGCCGCATCGGCTTTAAGGAGCCTGCCAAGGAGCCTGTATGGATACCTGGACATTCGGTTGGACGCTGGCGTTGATCGGCATGGCCGGCACGATGCTGGTATTGTGGATATTGAGCCTGCTCATCCTGCTGCTTAAAAAACTGTTTCCCTACCGGCCCGAAGCGCCCGCGGCGGAGAGGAAGTAATTCATTCATGGAATCGGCACTCGTCTCCGGCCTGCAAGGCCTCTTCCTCGGCGTCATGAACCTCGGCTGGGGTCACGTGCTCATGATCCTGGTGGCGTCGGGGCTGCTCTATCTCGGCATCCATAAAGGCTACGAGCCGCTCCTCCTGGTGCCGATCGGCTTCGGCGCCATTCTGGTCAATATCCCGCTGGCGGATATGATGGGCAAGGAAGGCTTTCTCCGGTTCTTTTACGACAACGGCGTGCTCACCGAAGTCTTTCCGCTGCTGATCTTCATCGGCATCGGCGCCATGACCGACTTCCAGCCGCTGCTCGAAAATCCCAAGATCATCCTGCTCGGGGCGGCGGGGCAGTTCGGGATTTTTCTGACCCTGCTGCTCGCCCTCGCGGTGGGCTTCGACAAGCTCGACGCCGTCGCGGTCGCCATCATCGGCGCCTGCGACGGGCCGACCGCGATTTACGTCAGCTCGAAATTCGCCCCGCACATGCTCGGCGCGGTCTCGGTGGCGGCCTATTCGTACATGTCGCTGGTGCCGCTGATCCAGCCGCCGATCATGCGCGCGCTCACCACCGAAAAAGAGCGCAAGATCGTCATGGGCGTGGTGAAGCAGCCGGTATCGAAGACGACGAAGATTCTGTTCCCCATCGTGGTGACGATTTTCGCCTCGCTGCTCGCCCCCAAGGGCGCGCCGCTGATCGGCACCGTCATGCTGGGAAATCTGATGAAAGAGAGCGGCGTCGTCGAGCGCTTGAAAAGCGCCTCGGAAAACGAGATCGCCAACATCGTGACGCTGCTGCTCGGCCTGTGCATCGGCGGGACCATGGAGGCCGGCCAGTTTTTGCGCGGCCAGACCCTGCTGGTCCTGGCGCTCGGCTTTATCGCGATCGGGCTGGACACCGCCGTCGGCGTCCTGTTCGGCAAGGCGATGTGTTTTTTGACGGGCGGCAAGATCAATCCGCTGATCGGCGCCGCCGGCATCTCCGCCTTTCCGATGTCGGCGCGGGTTGTCCAGGTCGAAGGACAGAAATACAATAAGAAGAGCTACCTGCTGATGCACGCGATGAGCGCCAACGCCGGCGGGCAGATCGGCTCGGTCATCGCGGCGGCGGTCATGCTCTCGGCGCTGCAGGGAATGGGCATCATCGGCGGATAACGGGCCGCTCTATGTCGAAGAGCCGCGACGAACTGCAAAAGAAGCTGGCGGGGTTGGAGCAGCTCGCCCAGGGCGACGCCAAAGCCGTCGAGAAGCAGCACGCCGAAGGCAAGCTCACGGCGCGCGAGCGGATCGACCGGCTGCTCGATCCGGAGAGCTTCGTCGAGGAGTTCATGCTGGCCGAGACCCAGGTCACGGACTTCGGCATGGCGGAGAAGCGCCGGCCAAGCGACGGCGTCGTCACCGGCCACGGAAAGATCGACGGGCGGCCGGTTTATGTCTTCGCCCAGGACCGCTCGGTCCTCGCCGGCACCGTCGGCAGCGCCCACGCGGAGAAGATCGCCTACGTCATCCAGACCGCGCGCCGGCTCGGCGTTCCGCTGATCGGC
>DASWFA010000230.1:0-2309 GCA_036394475.1 Binatia bacterium | reverse complement strand
CACGTCGTCCAGCGGCAGGTACGCCGCGCCCGACTTCTCCGCCCGCTCCGGCGTCAGCGTCGGCCCCCAGGCGACGACCCGCATGCCGAAGGCGCGGGCGATCGCGGCGACTTCGACGCCGATCTTCCCCAGGCCGAGAATCCCGAGCGTCTTTCCCTTGAGCACGTAGCCCAGGACGAGCGGCCATTCGCCCCGGCGCATCGCCGCGTCGCTGTGCGACATGCGGCGCATGACGTCGATCATGAGGCCGAAGGTGAGCTCGGTGACGCTGTTGCCGCCCGGCGCCAGCGTGACCGCTATGCCGGCGGCGGTCGCCGCCTCCATGTCGATGTGGTAGACGTGATTTCCCGTCTGGGCGATGAGCTCCAGATCCGGCAGCGCCGCGAGCAGGGAAGGGGTGAAGCGCGTCCGCTCGCGGATCGGCACGATCGCCTGCGACCCCTTGAGTCGCGCGGCGAGTTGTTTCTCCGAGGCGAATTTTTCCGTGAGGATTTCGACCTCGGCTTTTTGCTTCAGCCGCTCGATCGCCGGAGAGCCTTCGAAGGCGCGCTGGTAGTCGTCGAGGATGCTGACTTTCATCGATGTTCCCTCCGGAATAGCCGCGCTCTTCGGCCGGCGCCGTTCTCCGGGCCCGCGCAATGGGCAGGTGCTTAAGCCAACTGGCGGTTATCGGATGCGCGGGCCCTCCGACCGACACCGGCCTTGTCGCGCTCTAGAGGAGCGACGTCCGCGGCCCTCTCCCTCGCGCCCCTCGGCCGGCGAGCGAAGCGCCGCCGATCGAAGAGCCCGCGCATCCGACACCGTCTGCCCGGATTGAGCAGCTACCCATTGCGCGGTCTCGGAGAGCGGTGGGCTTCGCGGTCGGCCGACTGACTTTCATTGTTGTTTCCCCGCTGGAATCGCCGCGGGCCGCCGTCCTCGGGGCGCGAGTCTCGGGCCGCGGCCGATAGAGCCTGCCTAGAGTCGAAGGTCTCTGATCGGACGTCCGCGGCCCTCTCCCTCGTGCCCCTCGGCCGGCGAGCGAAGCGCCGCCGATCGAAGAGCCCGCGCATCCGACACCGTCTGCCCGGATTGAGCAGCTACCCATTGCGCCGGCTCGGAGAGCGGTGGGGGTTCGCGGTCGGCCGGTTTTTTTTCTTACAACACCGCGATGGCGTTGATCTCGATCAGATAGTCCGGGTGCGCCAGGCCGGTGATGATCACGAGCGTGCTCGTGGGCGAGTTTTGCTTGTAATACTGCATGCGCACCTTGTTGTAGCCCTCGCGGTATTTTCGGTCCACGATGTAGGTCGTGGTCATCGCCAGATTGTCGAACGACCCGCCGGCCTCCTCCAGCACCGCGATGAGGTTCTTGTAGACCTGGTGGGTCTGCGCCTCGATGTCGCCCTTGCCGACGACGTTGTTGTCTTTGTCGGCGGCGGTCTGGCCGGCGATGAAGAGCAGCCTGCCGCCCTCGGCGAGCATGCCCTGGGAATATCTCGGACGCGGATCGGAGAGCCCTTTCGGCTGGATGACTTTAATCGCCATGATGAAATCCTTTCTCTTGAGTTTTTACTTCGTCGGGTATCTCTTCGCCATCTCGTTGAAGAAATTTTCCTTCTCGAGATCCTGCAGCAGGGTCAGGTCGACGAACTGCTCCGGCTTGGCGTTCTTCGCCTGCGGCATCTTCTCCGCCAGCATGTCGAGCATGAACTGGATGCCCTTCAGCGTCGGGTAGGGTTTTTTGGGAATCGACGTTATATAGCCCTTGTAGGAGTCTTCGAGAACGTCCGGATCGCTGGTGCGCATGTATTTGGCGAAGACCTTCTGGGTTTCCTTCTTGTTGGCGTAAACGAAATAGATCGCCTCGACGAAGCCCTTGAGCGCGTTCTTCACCACGTCCCGGTTGCTCTGGACGTAGGCGCGCGAGGTGGCGAAGCCGTTGCCCTGGACCTCCACCCCGAGGTCGCCGATCTGAAGCAGCTCGACGAAGCCGTTCTTCCGCGCCGGGGCCGCCGACGACGAAGTGAACAGCGTGGCGTCGATTTTCCCGGTCACCAGGGCGGCCAGCCGCTCCGCGTCCGGACCGGTCGGGAGCAGCGTCAGGTCCTTCAAGTCGAAGTTCAGGTGCTTCATCAGGATGAGCGTGGCGTAGTGCGTCGCCGCGCCGAAGCCGCTGATGCCGAACTTCTTGCCCTTCAGCTGCTCGAGCTTGGTGATGCCGGGGCGGGCGAACACGATCTGGTCGTAGGAGGTCTCGACCGCGGCGACGAGCACCAGGTTGAAGCCCGTCAGGTTGGCCTGCACGACCGTGCCGATGTTGACGATCG
>DASWFA010000229.1:0-8651 GCA_036394475.1 Binatia bacterium | reverse complement strand
GGCCTCGTCTGGATCGCCAAGCAGAAAAATATCTTCGCCAAATACAATCTCACGCCGGAGATCGTTTACATCCCGGGCGGCTCGATCAACGTCCAGGCGCTCGTCTCCGGCAATCTCGACCTTTCGCAGCTGACCGCCCCGCCCGGCGTCGCGGCCAATCTCGAGGGCGCGGACATCGTCTACATCGCCTGCTTCGCCGAGAAGCTCAACTACCAGCTCATCACGCGCCCGGAGATCAAAGGCGTCGCGGGGCTCAAGGGCAAGAAGCTCGGCATCAGCCGCTTCGGCTCCTCGGCCGATTTCGGACTCCGCGTGATGCTCAGGCGCCTGGGCATCGACCCGGCGAAAGACGTGACCATCCTCCAGATCGGCGACGAGCCGGCGCGCAGCGCCGCCGTCCAGACGGGAAACATCGACGGCACGGTGATGAACGCCCCCTTCGGCGCCGAAGCGGAAAAGCTGAAGCTCAACATCGTCGCCGACTCCATCAAAATGGGGATCCCGTTTTTCGGCACGGGGCTGCTCGGGAGCCGGCGCGTCCTCGAGCGCGAAGAACCGAAGGTGTTGAACCTGCTGCGGGCTTACCTCGAGGCGATCAAGGTGCTCAAGACCGAGCGGGCTTTTTCGATCCAAGCGCTGTCGCAATTTACCCGGATAAGGGACATGAAGGTCGTCGAAGAGGGCTACGACTACTTCAAAGACCAGTTGCCGAACGTGCCCTATCCCTCGCTCGAAGCGATGCAGGCGGTGGTCGCGCAGATGGCCGAGACCAATCCCAAGGCGCTCAAAGCCGACGCGCGCGCCTACGTGAACGACCGCTATTTCCGCCAGCTCGAAAGCGAGGGGTTCGTGAAAAAGCTCTGGCAGAAATAGATCGCGTTACCCGCCTACGTAGTTTGCCCCACTGAAATTTTTTCTTCCACCGTTACTTTTCTCCACCCGTGCGCGCTCGCGCCGAAAAGAAACCGGCGCGGTGTCTGGCTTTTATCTGGCACACGCTTTGCATTTTAACCAAGATGACAATTGAAAACATGATAGAGGGGTGTTCAATGAAATCGCTGCAAAAATCCGCCTGGGCCGTGGCGCTGGCGTTGATCGTTTCCACCCTGGCCGGCTGCTACGCTTATGTCGACGACGGCTATCGTGGCCGCTACCGCGACCATTACCGCTACTCTTACCGCGACCGCGACGACGGCTACCGCTACAGCTACAGGTACCGCGACCGCGACCGCTGGTAAAGACGGCGCCGGGGCATAAATAGCCGTAAACGCCGCCGATTGGGTTCCTGCCGCAAGCCTGAAATTCCATTGGCAGGCTCCGGGAGGGTGTGTTAAAATGCTCCCCCATGCGGCTTCGTCTGCAATCGTCCCAGCCCGACGTTCTCAACCACGCGTTTGCGCTGCGGGCGATCGGCCAGGATCTGACCCCGCTCCTGGTCACGGTCCTGGAGATACGGATCGACGACGGCGTTTACATCGCCCACGGCGTTTCGCTCCGCGACTCGGGCAAGTTCGAGCGCAAATATAACCGCGAAGAGCTCCTGCGTCTGGATCGGCTGGGAAGGGCGCGCGCCACCGGCCTGGTGAAGACACCCGACGCGGCCTCGCTGGCCGAGGCGCTCCGCACCGTCGGCAGGGTCGTCGACTCGAAGGGCGGGCGGCTCATCCGGTTATTCAAAGACCAGCGCAAGATCACGTTCGAATTCCACGACCAGGCCGGCGCCGTTCAGCGCGACGAGAACCACAGCCTCGCCGTTTACCAGAACCAGCAGGAGGCGGTGTCCCAGAGGAGCAAGAAAAAAGACGCCTGGGACGACAGCAAGTAGGAGAAGAGCCGCTTCACAGTTCGATTTCCCTCGTTTTTTTTCTCTTCGATAATATTGGATCCCTTGACGGCGCTCCGCCTTCTATACTAGGAACGGCTGAACCGGAAGGGAGGATTCTCTATGAATCGGCTCGGCGTTCTGGTCTTCAGCCTCTCCGCCTTCCTGGCGGCGGTCCTGGTCCCGGCGCCGCCGGTCCACCCCGCCGACAAGGTCAAGCTGCCCTATTCCCCCATCGGCTGGGAAAGCCTCCCCTGGTACGTCGGCAAAGAGGGCGGATATTACGAGAAATACGGCGTCGACGCCGATCTCTTCTTCCAGGGGGCCTCCTCCGAGATCATCCAGGCGATGCTCGCCGGCGACGCGCAGTTCGCGGGGATCGGCGGTCCGGCGATTCTTTCCAACGTCATCGCCGGCGGCGACGTGATCCAGATCGCCGCGCTGGTCAAGACCTTTACCATTCCGCTCTACTCGCAGCCCTCGATCAAGACCCTGGCCGACTTGAAAGGCCAGAAGGTGGGCGTCAGCCGGTTCGGATCGGTGACGCACATCACCGCGCTGTCGGTCCTGCAGCGCGCCGGGCTCCTCAAGGACGTGACCATCGTGCAGACCGGCGGCGTGCCGGAGTCGGCGGCGGCCATCATGTCCGGGGCCGTGGCCGCGGCGACCGTGCTGCCGCCGCAGAGCCTGATGCTGAAAGACAAGGGGTTCCGCGAGCTGGTCGGTCTGAAGGAGCTGAGAGATTTGAACATCCCGTTCGTCGAAAACGGGCTCGCCGTCAGGCGCTCGTTCGCCAATAAAAATCCCGACCTGGTGAAGAGGTTCCTCAGGGCCTCGCTCGAAGGGCTGAAAAGGGTCTTCGACGATAAGAGCTTCTCGATGAAAGTCCTCGGGCAGTACACCAAGACCGCCGATCCCAAAGTCCTGGAAGACAGCTACGAATGGGCGGCGGCCGCCTTCGTGAAGGATCCGCGTGTGCCCGCCGATGCCCTCAAGGGGCTGGCCGACCAGATGGTCTCGCTCAAGATGGTCGACGCGGCGGCGGCGGGGAAAACGCCCGTGACGGCGTACTTCGACAATCAGTATGTGGAGGCGCTGGAAAAGGAAGGGTTCCTGAAAAAACTCTGGCCGTAAATCGGCCTGCTCTATTTCGCCGCGGCCGCTACTTGAGCTGCGCCAAAAAGCCGGTCTTTCTGATCTCGTCGACGAAGCGCAGATCGACGAAATCCTCCGCCTTGGTCCTGGCGGCGCGCGGGTCGGTGAGCGCCTGGATCTCGAGCGTCTGTCTGAGCCCGTCGAGCGTCGGGTAGCCGTCGTCCACGAGCAGCTCGGCGTTGGCCGCGTAGGCGCCGTCGAGCACGTCGCGCGGGACGCCGCGCGTGTATTTCTGCATCACCCGGATCGTTTCTTCCTTGCGGGTCTTCAAGAAGTGGACCGCCTCCGCCATCGCGAAAACGACCCGGCGCGCCTCGTCGGCGTGCTCCCGGATATACTTCCGCGTCGTCGCGGTGCAGTTGAACTGAAACGGCACTTTGAATTTCGCCATGTCGACGATCGTTTTGAGCCCGTTTTTCTCCGCCTGGAGCTTCTCGCCCTCGGTGACCACGGTAAAGTCGGTCTGTCCGGTCATCGTGGCGGTGAGCCGCGCCGGGCCGCCGCCGATGGTGACGGCCTTGATCTCTTTGTAAGGCACGCCCACTCGGTTGAGCGCCAGGCGGAGCGCGAAGTCGGCCGAGGTGCCGGGAATGTGCACCGCCGCGGTCTTGCCTTTGAGCTCGGCGGGCGACTTGATGTTGGGATTGCCGACGATGAAGTAGGGCAGCGTGTTCATCTGGCTCTGGAGGATCGCCACGTCGCCGCCCGCGAGCCGAGCGTTGATCACCGCCGTGCCCACCGCGCCGCTGTAGCCCAGGTCGCCGGCGATCAGGCTCTGGATGCCGCGCACGCTGCCGTTGATGAAGATCAAATCCATGTCGGCGCCGTGCTTTTTATAAAGCCCCATATCCTTGGCGAGCCAGTAGACGATCGACGAGCTGGTCGAGTCGGAGATATAGGCGATGTAAGTCCCCGCGCGGGCGCCGGGCTGACCCGAGGTCAGGCCGAGCAGCAAAACGGCGGCGGCTAAGGCTCTCTTCATGGCGGCGGCCTCCCCTAACGTGCTCATCCTTAGCGCATCGCCGGGCGCCGGACAAGGCGGGTAGGTTTCGCCGGCTTTTTGTCTTTCCCCGGCATCGCTGCTATAAAATGGGTCGCTTTATGGAAATCGTCCTGGCGACTTTGTGGATTTACCGGGTGGCGCTCAGGCGGACCGTCGAGCTGTTGGCGGCCAATTGGGGGATCATCTTCGCGCCGCTCGCCTACAGCCTGATCCTGTCCGCCGCGGCCACGCTCGCCGCGCCGCTCGGGATCGTCGGCGGCTTCATCGTCACGGCGGCGACCGCGGCGTGCGCCAGCTCGGGGCTCTTTCTGATCCAGAACATCGTGCGCGCGGGCAGGGTGAGCCTCGGCGACTTCACCCGGGGCTTTTCCGTTTATCTGTGGGACATCCTCGGCATCGCGTTCATCCTCTGGATCCCGATGATGCTTTTGTCCGAGGCCGCCGCCGCGACGCCTCAGGGGCCGGTGATCGTTTTTCTCGTCCAGCTCCTCCTCTACATCATCCTCAATCCGGTGCCCGAGCTGATCTACCAGACGCGCACCTCCGGCATCGCGCTCCTGTCGGCGAGCTACGAGTTCATCGTGGAAAACTGGATCGAGTGGTTCGCGCCGAACGTGGCGATCGGCGTGGCGGCCTACTGGCTGATGCGCTGGCTGGATATCCCGGCGGCCTACCTGCCGCCTTTTTTCCGCTTCTTTTTTCTCTTTTCGGTCTTCGGTCTCTTGCTCACGTTCCTGATGATCTTCCGCGGCCTGCTCTTCTCCGAGCTGAACGACACGACGCGCCGGAGCCGCGCCTACCGCTACCGCGCGCGCGGCGACTGACGGGCCGCTTCAGCAGCCCGGGCCGCCCGCGGCGCCGAGCGACGTTTCGACGATCGCCCCCGCGGCGCTTTCGCCCGCCGGCGGCGGCGATTTTTCCACCAGATCGTCCGCGGCCGGCGGCGCGGCTTTGGCCGCCGCCTTGAGCGCCGCCAGGTCCGCCGTATCGCCGTGGATGCCGGCGATGGTCGCGACGTCGAGCCCGAGCTTTTCAATTCCAGCGAGCAGCTCGGCGGCGCCGGGGCCGGCGCGGACCCGGTTCTGCCGCGGGTTGGCGAGGTCCGCCTCGATCAAAATCTTCTCGCGCGGCAGGTAGACCACCTGCATGTCGTCGGCGTGCGAGTTGGGGAGCGGGTAGATCACGATCTCGCGGCTCCCGTCGGAGAGCGCCCGCGCGCCGTCGGCCGATTCGATCGTGACGAGCCGGCCGCTCTTCTCCAGGGCGTCGGGCCGGAGCGTGTGCGGCGCGCGCGCCATGCAGCCGTAAAACTGCCGGGCGAGCTCGGGCGCGGCGACGATCGCCCCCTCCGCCATGTAGCCGCGCACGCCGCCGGCGTGGTCGATGTGAAAATGGGTCGGGATCAGGTAGCGGATCGGCTTCCCGGGGAAGCGCTCCTTGACCGCGCGGATCACCGCCTGCGAGCGCGCGTCGTAGAGCGGCGCCTCGACGACGACGAGGTGGTCGCGCATCTCGATCACGATCGAGTTGTGCGACGTCCCCTGAGCCGAATAGACGCCGTCGGCGAGCCGGACCATCTCGACGGGCGGGCTCCGGCCGAGGTCCTGGTAGCTCACGTTGCCGGCCACCCGGCGGATGAGCCACTGGGAGGCGATCGGCCGCGCGTCGGCCTTCTCGCTCCGGACCGCGTCGGGGACCGCGAAGGTCTCGGGATAGAGCGCCACGTTGTGGCGCACGGACAAGAGCCGCTCCTCCTGGAGCGGCCTGCCGTTCAGCTCGTAGCGGAGCGCGTAGGGGATCAGCACGCCGTCCGTTTTGCGCCAGTCGGAGTAGCGGAGCGCGTAGCGGCTGTCGCCCTCGATCGGATCGTCTTCGAGGATCTCCGTCATGAAGGGCAGCTTGGTCCGGGGGTCGAAATAAACGCGGAACTCGCCGCCGCCGTCCACGAAGGCGACGATCGCTGCGCCCTTGCGGCCCTCCGCGGCGTCGAGCCGCCTCAAGCTTTTCTCTCCCAGCGCCGTCAGGATGAGATTTACCGCCGAGCGCTTCTCTTCGCGGAGCCGGGTCGCGAGGCGCGCCGGGTGGAGCCGGCTCTGCTTGCCGCCTTCTTCCAGCAGGCCGACGGCAACATTCAGGCCGCCGCCGGCATCCAAGGCGCCGCCGGCATCTATGACTTCCAGATAGTGGATCGACTCCGCCCTTGCTCCGAGGCGTTGGGAATTCCAATCGAGCCGGAGGCGCGGCCGGGCGAGGTCGCGCGTGAGCGTGTAGCGGAATCGGCCGGTCTGCCGGCTCGGGTCGCCGGGGCGTTTGGCCGACGCGTGCTCGAACTGCTTGCCCTCGCTCTCGATCACCTCGCTCTTGAGGGCGCGGAGCGCGGCGAGCCCGCCCATCGCCTTGGCCGCCTGCTCGACCAGCGCCCGGGCGTCGGGCGACTGGGCCGCGGCCGGGCGCGCGCAGGCCGCCGCCAAGACGAGGCCGGCGGCGATCCAGGCTCTCCGCAGGCTCCCGGCCCGGATTATTTTATATCCGCGTTGTAAGGATCCTTGAGATGCTTGCGTATCCATAGTTGTTTGACCAGATGATAGCCTTCGTGGCCGGCGAGAAAGATTCCCAGGCCGAAGCCGGCCCAGCTCAAGAGCGAGGCGACGACGATCGCGGCGACTTTCTTCTCGTTGGAGACCGGCATGTAGAGGACGATGAAAAAATAGGCCAGGTAGACGGTGAAGCTGACGGCGATCAGCGCCACCCCGACGGCGAAGCGGACCCTCCTCGCGGTCGGCGCGTGCGGGGTGGTTGCCTCCGGGGTGTTCATGAGTCGGAAATCCAGGCTGCCGCATAATCCATAGCATATTTATTCGCCTTCGTCCCCTCCTTGACACCCTCTCCCCCTTCGTGATGAGCTACAGGACGGCGGGTTATTTTTTGCGAGGTCGAATAAGGATGAAGCTCTATACTTTTTTCCGCAGCTCGGCGTCCTACCGGGTGCGCATCGCGCTGAATCTAAAGGGCCTCGAGTACGAGGCGGCGCCGGTCCACCTGCGCCGCGGCGGCGGCGAGCACCTCTCCGCGGTTTATCGAAAGATCAATCCGCAGGCGCTCCTGCCGGCGCTCGAGGACGGCGGGCGCATCCTCACGCAGTCGCTGGCGATCATCGAATACTTGGAAGAGCGCCATCCCGAGCCGCCGCTCCTGCCCAAAGAGCCGGCCGACCGCGCCGCCGTGCGCGCGATGGCGCTCGCGCTCGCCTGCGAGGTGCACCCGATCCAGAACCTGCGCGTGCTCAATTATTTAAAAAGCGATTTCCAGCAGAGCGACGAGGGAGCCAACCGCTGGGCCAGACACTGGATCGGCCTCGGCCTCGGCGCGCTGGAGGAGATGGCGCGCGCGGCGCGGCGCGGCCGGTTCTCGTTCGGCGCCGCGCCGACGCTGGCCGACGTTTGCCTCGTGCCGCAGCTCGCCAACGCCCGGCGCTTCGGCTGCGACCTCGCCGCCTATCCCACTCTCCTTAGCATCGAGGCCGCGTGCGCCGCGCTGCCGGCCTTCGCCAAGGCCGCGCCGGAAAATCAGCCGGACGCCGAATAAAGGAGCCCCGGAGGCGACCATGGAATTCACCGGCATCTACTGCGCCAACATCACCCCGTTCGACGCTGACGGCAAAGCGATCCGCCTGGACGAATTGGAGCGGCTGTTCGCCGATCTCAAGCGCAGCGGCGTTTCCGGCATGGTGTGCAACGGCCACGCCGGGGAGGGCGAGCTCTTAACGCGCGCGGAGAAGCTCGAGGTGGTGCGGCTCGCGCGCCGCGTGCTGGGAAAAGATTATCCGGTCGTCGCCGGCGTGCATGCGCTCCCGACCTGGGAGCTCGTCGAGCAGGTCGCCGAGGCGCGGGAAGCGGGCGCCAGCGCCGTGATGCTCTGCGCGCCGCCGCTCTTCGCCTGGCACGCCGACCGCCACCCGGAGTTCGGCATCAACCAGGTCCGCGCCGTGGCCGAAGCGGTCCCGGACCTGCCGATCGTGCTGTTCCAGTATTCGCCCAACAACCCGTTTTACTACCGGCCGGAGGTGCTGGCGCGCATCTGCCGGGAGATCCCCCAGGTCGAGGCGATCAAGATGGCGACCAACGTCGACGTGGCGCAGTTCGAGGAGGAGGTGCGCGCGGTGCGCGCGGTCGCGCGGAAGGTTTACCTCCTGCCGGCCAACGGCCGGACGTTTTACTACGCGTTTCAGCTCAAGCCGGACGGCGCGCTCTCCGGCTCGGCCAACTTCGCCCCGGCGCACGACGTGGAGCTGCTCGAGGCGGCGGCGCGCGGCGACTTGAAGCGGGCGAAAGAGCTGCACGATCAGATCTTTCCGGTCTTCCGCCTGGTGTACCGCGACCCCTACGTCTATCTCCACATCCGCTATAAATATTGCGCCTGGCTGCTCGGCAAGATATCGAGCCCGGCGGTGCGCTCGCCGCTGACGCCGCTGCCCGACGACGAGGTCAAGGCGCTCAAGGAAGGGCTCTACGCCGCCGGCTTCGAGCCGGTGCACTAGGATAGTTTCTAGTTTCAGGTTTCGAGTTTCAGGGAAGATCGTTAAAGCGGCGGGCCGTTCTTCGAGCCCGCGCAAGGCGCTCGCTCAAGCCGCCGCCCGCTCGCCGAGCCCGCGCAAGGCACTCGCTCAAGCCG